>CAZUQY010000311.1:0-4228 GCA_964622935.1 uncultured Bacteroidales bacterium
AAAGAAAAAAATCTTAGTTCCAAAACACTTAAAGAATATAAAATAATGCGTTCAGGAGTGAGATTTTTCAGAATTCACAAATTTCATCTAGTTAATCTTACGTACATAACTAAATACATTCCTGGTGAAGGGAGATATATAATTCTTTAAGATGGTTCTCATGTAGATGTATCAAGACGTAAGAAAGAAGGTCTGATGAAGGTTTTGATGGGATAAGTTAATACTATTTCTTTATAAGCAACTACTCTAAGTTCGCCTCAAGACTTATCTAAAACATTTCTACTACTTGGAGAATAGTAAATAGTTAAGTCTCTATAGGATTCCAATGGAATATTCAAATACATTTTAAATTTGAAATAATATAAAACGTAAAATAACCTTAATCATAATTTCAACTTATAACAACAAGATTTAAATAATAAAATATAGCTTTGGTATAAAATAAAAAAACAACTAAGAGACGCAATAGTAAATAAAGGTTGAATTTCACTCAAAAGTTAAAACTTTCTCACCGGTCTAACTTTATAAGCAGAAGTTTTATCACCATCAATATATAGTCCTTTCCAGAAATCTAATGCTCTCGCACGTATATCTGTTACCTCAGTAGAAGACCAATAATAGTCTTCAGTAAAATTCCCATAACCAGCTACATGAAGATTAGTGTAAATTAAATTCAACTCATCTTCTGATGGTAAAAACCAATCAGTATGTCCATTTAGTTCGAACTGATTGCAATACCATGCTGCAACTGTTCCATCATTTGTTCCAGAGCATTGAGTTGGATCTAAGGCATAATCCACCAAATCATTATGAAAGGCAACTATAGCCTCGGTATTTGTATGTCCAGAGCCTACAAAAGTGTTTATTGCATTTGTCTGTAAAGTAGCACATCCCCACTGCATATTAACTTCATAATTATCAACTACTACTTCCATACCACCACTTACTCCATCATCATAGAAAACAATTCCACCAGCTGGTCCATTGCCCCCAATTCCAATAGTAGTAAATGATATCTCATTACCGTATCCAACACCAGCTTCGCTAACAGCGTATGCTCTAGCAAAGTATGAAGTATTGGTTTCAAGTCCTGTGACCTGACTCGAGAAATCTCCCACTCCACCTCCTTCATCTGTAATAGCATCATTAATTTCAAGACTTGGACTTGGACTCTGACCACAAACTACTCCTTTAGCTGTGATTGGCATTGTTCCTTCACTAGTTATTTCTCCAGTAAATAGCACAGTATGAAGGAAAATATCGTTAATAGTTGGAGTTGTAACAGTTGGTGGTATTAATGGTAGTGTATTGAATGTTATCTCATTACCAAAAAACGAATCGCCATTTTCGTTAGTTGCATAAGCAACTGCATAATACTGAGTATCTTCAAACAAGCCTGCTATGCTTGATTCAAAATCAGTATTACCAGCACCAACGTCTGTAAGGCCTTCGTTATTCATTAAATCAGGACTTGTAAATGTCGCATATATAATGCCTTTAGCAATAAAAACTTGTGCCCCATCATCAAGAAATGCTCCAGAGACATTGGCCGAATTTGTTGTTATAGCTGTAGCTGAATTTGTTATTAAATTTACTGTTCCTGTTGTTGTCGGAGTTGTAAAACTTCTTTCATCACTTTCAACATACTCATTGCTATTAGAAGCAAATGCTCTTACATTATATGTTGTCCCAGGAATTAAACCATTAACTATTGTTTGATAACTTCCCAAATTTGAGCCAGAAACGATAATCTCATCATCTGCCGTTGCAGTAGGACCATCTTCAATTATCGTAAAACCTTTTGATTCAATTTCATACCCACCATTATCTTCTATTTCTGAACTTAGAATAGCAGTAGTGGTCGTAATTGATGAAAATTGAGGATCTCCAATTACGATTATTCCACGAGTCAAAATCATTTTCACAATTTTTGCGCCCTCTATATCACTAGTAATTTCCAGGGTATCACTAATTGAATAAAGTTCAATGTCTTCAATCTCGGTATAAACCTTAAGGACAAATCGTTTATCAATGGGAACTTCAATATTCCCTTTCGACCTATGCGCGCTACTATCCTGAATAATAAAATCAATCGAATCCGTAATAGTGTTTCCATCTATTACCTCTATTTCTAATTTTGCTTTAAAAGAGTCTGGATATTCTAACTTTGAATCATTGCTACTAATAGAAATTTGAAAAGACATTAAAGGTTCAATAAGAATTACATCATCCTTCTCACATGAAAAAACAAGAAATAGTGCTGCTGATAAACACAGTACAATAATTATATTTATATTATTTTTCAAAGCTTTCATATCTAAAATATATTCCTACTAAGTTTGATGTAATAGCTCATTTTTCTTGTTCCTTCAATATTATCAGTTTTACGCCAAGTATATACAGGTTGAGATAAAACAAAAACAATATCTGTCGCAAAGACAGTAGCAGAAACAGCTAACTTAATATCTGCAACAAAAAATTCTTGAAAAGGATCGACTCCTTCAGTTCTTATTATATCAGAACTCCATGAAAAAGTTTGTTCTTTATTTAATTTACCACTGGCATTATGCATCAAACTTAATCCACCAAACACACTCAAATAATTCGTTATATATCTATTATATGAACTATTTAATAAAATGGTGTGTCCATTTGATAGGTTAAAAAGAATTTGCTCTATCCCATAAAAATCAGGATAACTAATAATAATCGATCTTTCCGATTTTCCAGAATACCTATAAGTAAGAATCGAATTGATTGAATAGTTTGGTTTATTTAGTTGAAACTGATTTGACAAAATAACATCATAGCTTCCGGTACCTAAAGGACATAAATATCCATTGACATTTTTATTTTGATTTCCGGTTGGGAAACTCATTGAAGTGATAAACCTGTTAAAAACTTGTGACGTTCTATATTTCCATGAGGCGGAAAACAATAAATCTCCTAACCCGGTTGCAGAGACATAACCATGAGAATAAAAAACCTGTCTTTGTAGATAAAATGGCATTACTAGTGAGAACTCAAAATCTTTATAAAAATATGAAAGTGGTAAATTTACAAATTTTGCAGTTTTGCTCCATCCAAACTCAACATCTATATCAAAACTTGTGAAAAAATCTTCAGAATCGGCAATATCATTTTCATCATCATTATGATTATTGAACCTATCCTCTGTAGCAGTAATGCCAGGGAAGTCAGCAACATCATCAACTAAAACTGGATCTAGAAATATATGCTCGGTATTGCCAACAAATGTCTCTACATTTTCTGGAATAAGGTACATATCAATTTCTTGTGAAAAACTAATCACAGAAAAGAACAACAGAATATTTATAAGTATATATTTCTTTTTCATTTAATGTTGTTGGTCGATATTCACATTACAAATATAGCAAAATAGAATACATCTTGTAAAAATTCTTTAACCGTTTTTTAATTTGAAGCAACCGAATCCTAATTAAAAACGTTTTATTACTAAACAGATTTTTTAGACATTAAGTCCAACCTGTGTATTTGATTTGTAAAAAAGAAAGATATGAAAAATAATAACGAAAATATTGCAGTCAAAGATTCGGGACCATTTTCATTTTTAAGATTTGCGATAACAGGATTATGGATTATCTTAGTTTTTAGTTTAATTTTCTTTGCAAAGATTTTTATAGTATATATCTAAAAATAATGTCCGCTAATCAGCGGACATTATACCAAAAATGACATATTTAATTTAATCTATTTAAGCTTATTGCAAATTGCTTGAAAAGCTTTTGGGTGATTCATTGCTAAGTCAGCAAGAACTTTTCTGTTAAGTTCAATATTGTTAGCATGTATTTTACCCATAAACTGTGAATAACTCATTCCATTTATGCGAGCCCCAGCATTAATACGTTGTATCCATAATGCTCTAAATGATCTCTTTTTGTTTTTTCTATCTCTATATGAATAAGTAAGTCCTTTTTCGTAAGCATTTTTTGCTACTGTCCAAACTTTACTTCTTGCACCGAAATAACCTTTTGTCTGCTTTAAAATTTTTCTTCTTCTATTTCTTGCAGCAACTACGTTTACACTTCTTGGCATAATTTTAAGTTTTGCGAATGTTTAGCGTTCCGGCTTATCGGAATCTTTCGGCTAAATCACTCTGATTAATAAACTATATTCTACTTTAATCCGAGACACAACCTAATGTTTTTCAAGTCACTCTCTTTAACAGTTGTAAAATGGGTTAAAG
>CAZUQY010000312.1:0-4206 GCA_964622935.1 uncultured Bacteroidales bacterium
TGTTAGTATATAAGGTGTAATCTCAACCTTTATCAAATAAAATTTAAAAATAAACATTCTTTAACTAATAATAAAATAAATATTTAAATCAAACCTAAGATATGATCTTAAAACGTTTAAGTTTTTTCTATATTATTCAGCATTAAACAATTAATAGATAATAAATAAGGCATTATTTCATAAAAAAATAAATAAAATTTATAAATTTGTAGTTGTTCGAAAAAATCTGATGATGATAAAATTAGCTGTTGTAGTTCCATGTTTTAACGAAGAGGAAGTTTTACCAGAATTGGTAAAGCGCATGAGTGCTCTTTTTACTGATCTTATTAGCAAAGGAAAAATATCAGAAGAAAGTTTTGTGCTTTTAGTTGATGACGGTAGTATTGATGATACATGGAATCTTATAACAGAGTTACATAAACAGAACAAGGTTTTTAAAGGATTAAAGCTTGCGCGTAATGTTGGACATCAAAATGCATTGATTTCAGGATTGCATTTTGCTACAAATAAGTGTGATGCCTGTATTTCTGTGGATGCTGATTTGCAAGATGATTTGAATGTCTTTAGCGAAATGATAGACGGTCTCGAATCCAGTTTTGATATTGTTTATGGAGTGAGGTCATCACGTAAAAAGGATACGATTTTTAAGCGAAGTACTGCAAGATTCTTTTATCGATTTATGCTTTTTATGGGTGTGAGGACTATCTATAATCATGCCGATTTTCGGTTATTGAGTAATAGAGCATTGAGAGAGTTGGAGAGATTCAAGGAAAAGAATCTTTTTATTAGGGGCATTGTTCCACTGATTGGCTTTAAATCCGAAAAAGTTTATTATATACGAGAAGAACGCTTTGCAGGAAAAACCAAATATCCTTTTAAAAAAATGTTGAATTTTGCTCTTGATGGAATAACATCATTTAGCGTTAAACCACTGCGAATAATATTTTTGATTGGATGTTTTATTTTATTGGCAAGTATCGTTTCATTTGCTTATATCATGATATCCTATTCTGGAGGTGGTACAATTACAGGATGGGCATCAAATATGATTTCAATTTGGTTTTTAGGATCTCTTACAATAATTTCACTAGGAATTATTGGCGAATACATTGGGAAAATATACACGGAAGTTAAAGATCGGCCATTGTATAATGTTGAAAAATATTTATTTGACGAAGAGGACACTTCTGAAGATGCAAATGATAAATAGAATAGGATGTTCGATAGATCAAAAATTCTAAATCAACGCGTTTTAAAGGCAGAAGTTTTATTAAGCTTTTTTTATTTTGCTGTTTTACTATTATTGAGCTATTATGTTTTTTTTAATTTGCTTGGTGAAAGAACACTACACATTTGGGATGAATCACGAAATGCAGCCAGTGCAGTAGAAATGCAAGTTGATGGCAATGTCTTATCTCCTTCTTTTAACGGAGAACCAGACATGTGGAACACCAAGCCTCCTTTACTAATTGCAACACAAGCATTATTTGTTAAGATGTTTGGAATATCAGAAAACTCTGTCAGATTACCATCTGCTATTGCTGCATTAGCTGCAGTTTTGGTAATATTCTTTTTTGTTTCAAGATATACAAAATCCACTTCAGCTGGTTTCTTGTCAGCCTTAGTTCTAATTACATCTCCTGAATTATTGGTGTATCATGGTGTGAGATCGGCAGATTTTGAGGCGTTTTTAATGTTGTTTTCAATAGCATATTCTTTACTGATTTTTGCATTTGTTGAAACTGGTCGAAAAAGATTTTTGTATCTTGGAATTTCATGTTTTGTTTTGGCATTTTTTTCTAAAAGCACAGCTTCATTATTATTTATCCCAGGGATACTAATTTACGTTTTATTAACAGGGGAATTGTCAAGAATTTTACGAAATAAAAAAGTGTATTTTGCTGTTCTTGCATCACTCGTGATATTGTTAACTTACTATTTGTCAAGAGAATACCTAAATGCAGGATACATAAAGGCTGTGATTCAAAATGAGTTTGGAGCAAGAGCATTTGATAGCCTTGAAAGTCATGAAGAAGTCTGGTATTTTTATATTAAAACCTTATGGGAAAATGGTTTTAAAGCTTGGTATTCAATTATATTTATTGGGTTGGGAGTTTTGTATTTTGAAAAATCTGATAAGATAAAAAAACTATTCGTTTATTGTTTGACATTGGTGCTTTCACACCTCGTTTTGATTTCAATATTTAAAACAAAACTTATTTGGTATGTTATACCGGAATTTCCATTTTGGAGCATATTAACAGCATTATCTGTGATAATGATTATTAGGCTAGGCTTGAGGTTAATAAAGAATGAATTAGCATATAAACTCTTGCCGGTAATTATTATATTATTGCTTGTTTCAGCACCAACTATTCGAACATTAAAAACTGTAAAAATTGTTAGTTTAGAAGAGAAGTCGCAGAAAAGTATAAAATTATTCCTTAGGGATGAATTTGTTAAATATCATGAACTTACAGATTCAAAAGTGAAATTTATTTCAAGTGATTTAAAGCAGAATACATGTTTTTATGTTCTACGATTACTTGAGTTGGGCTATTTGATCGAATATTCTGGTCCTGATAATATTTGCTCTGGGGATATTGTTTTGTTAAACAAAAAAGAAAAATTGTCAGCTATCATAAGTACAACAATGTTAGCAGATACAATACTGATTTATAATGAGGAAATATTGGCATACAGAATATTAGATGTCAATAAATAGGGTTAGAATAAAATCATTATATTTGTAAACGTTAGCTCTCATTAAACCATTTACCTCTAAAATTATGAAAAAGTTTTTGTTTTTAATGATTTTATCAGTTTCTACTGTTTATTTCACTTTTGCCGAAACGTATTACATTTCAAATTCAGGTTTGGATATCAATAGTGGACTTACATCGGACAACTCATGGCAGACAATGGATAAGGTAAATAGCTTTTTGTTTCAATCTGGAGATTCTGTGCTATTTAAATGTGGTGATACATGGCGAGGTCAGTTATTGCCTGTAAGTGGAAGTGAGCTTGCGTCGATTTATTATGGATCTTACGGAAGTGGAGACAAACCTGTAATTATGGGGTCGGCGGAACTTAATCAAATGAGTGATTGGATAGAAATTGAAGATAATATTTGGTCAACTTCGAGCCCTGAAATTATTGGTCCTGAAATTTTAACTAATACATCATTCGATACAAACGATAATAATTGGTACTTCTATACTGAAGGAACAGCAGTAGCTACTGGAAGCAGATCGACGAATGATTTTTATACTGCTCCAGCATCATATAAAATTGAGTGCACTTCTGGTGGTGAAAATGTGTATGACATACAGTACAGTTGTTTAAATGTTAGTATTGAGGAAGGTAAAACTTATTGTTTGAACTTTAAAGCAAATGCATCTGAAGAATTCCATCCGTCCGGGATAGTAGTAATGCAATCAGGACCTCCATACAACCTTTATTTTTCAAATACGGTTTTAGTGCCGGATATTGCTGTAGGTTGGGATACGTATTCAATTTATTTTGTAGCTAATGAAACGGCTTTAGATGCAATGATAGATTTCTTTTTTGGGGCATCAATGTCCGATGGGTCATATGTTTTTATTGATGACATAAGTTTTAAAGAAGCTGAATTTAGTTCGGGATTGAGTATGGATGTGGGTAGCTTAATTTTTGATGATGCAAGTTTATTTGGATTTAAAAGATTTGAAGATGCTGGACTTTTATCTCAGGGTGATTTTATTTATGATGGGGAAACGTTTTCTTTGAAACTTTTTTCAGAGTCAAACCCGGCATCTTATTATAGTGATATAGAATGTGCTCTCACACAAAATATTGTAAATCAAGAGAGTACCTCTCATGTCGTTTACGAAGGGCTGTCAATAAAAAATGGTGGGGGACATGGATTTGGAGGAGGAAATACAAATAATATTATTATCAGAAAATGTGATGTCTCATATATTGGAGGTGGAAGTATTTATTTACTTCCTTGGGGTAATGTTAGATATGGAAATGGAATAGAGTTTTGGGCAAATGCATCAAATAATCTTGTAGAACAATGCCGTATTTTTGAAGTGTATGATGCCGGGATTACAAATCAGAATGAAGGAGCTGTCGTAATTCAATCTAATATTGTTTATCGTAATAATTTGATTTACAATTGCGAATGGTCTTTTGAATACTGGAACAGACCTATTGGCTCTGTAA
>CAZUQY010000313.1:0-4205 GCA_964622935.1 uncultured Bacteroidales bacterium
GGTGCTAAAGGTTCATATATAATTATAGAAAGATAATGAAAATAGCAGTATATAATAAATCGGGAGAGGAAACCGGAAGAAAGGTAGAATTGAACAATTCTATTTTTCAGATTGAACCTAACGATCATGCCATTTATCTTGACTGTAAACAGTATATGGCAAATAGTCGTCAGGGAACACATTCTTCGAAACATCGTGGAATGATTTCCGGAAGTACAAGAAAAATTAAACGTCAAAAGGGAACGGGTACTGCCAGAGCTGGTAGTATTAAGAATCCTTTGTTTAGAGGTGGTGGTAGATGTTTTGGCCCAGAGCCAAGGTTGTATCACTTTAAATTAAATAAAAAACTCAAAAGACTAGCGCGTAAATCAGCTTTTACTTATCGTGCAAAAGACAACAATATTTTAGTTGTTGATAACTTTGACTACGATGAGATTAAAACTAAGAATATCATTGGCTTGAAAAATAATTTTAAGATTAATGATAAAAAAGTGCTGATAATTGTTGCAGAACCAAATAAAAATGTATATTTGTCTTCTCGAAATTTAGGGGATGTGAATATTGTAACTGCCTCAGACGTAAGCACTTATAATATAATGTGGGCATCAATTTTGATGATTGAAGAGAAGTCGATTGACGTTTTTGAGAATTATTTAGCTTAAAAAGACAGAAAAATGGAAGTTTTAATAAGACCAATAGTAACCGAAAAAATGACAAAGTTGGGAGAAACACTCAACCGTTACGGTTTTATTGTTGACAAGCGTGCAGATAAATTGCAGATTAGAAGTGCAATTGAAAAAATGTATGATGTTAATGTGCTTGCGATCAACACAATGAGATATGGCGGAAAAACAAAAACCCGTTATACCAAAACAGGTGTACAGAGAGGCAAGACGGCAGCATTCAAAAAAGCTATTGTAACGCTGGTAGATGGAGAGGTTATTGATTTTTATAGCAATATTTAATAGAAAAAAATGGCTTTAAGAAAATTAAATCCAACAACGCCGGGTCAAAGATTCAAGATAATTAGTGCATTTGACGAAATCACATGTGCTACACCAGAAAAATCTTTGTTGGTACCCATAAAAAAATCCGGTGGAAGAAACAATCAAGGTAAAATGACTATGCGCTATATCGGTGGTGGTCATAAGAGAAAATATCGTTTGATTGATTTTAAGAGAGATAGAGATGGAATGAAAGCAACGGTTAAAACTATCGAATACGATCCAAACCGTTCTGCTCGAATTGCATTAGTTGCTTATGAGGATGGACAGAAAAGATACATCATTGCGGCAAACGGTTTAAAAGTTGGTCAAGTGATTGAATCAGGAAAAGGAGTTTCTCCGGAATTAGGGAACACTCTGTTTTTATCTGACATTCCTTTAGGAACGATTGTTCATAATATTGAATTGAGACCTGGACAAGGTGCTGTTGTTGCTCGTGGAGCTGGAGCTTATGCTCAAATAGTATCAAGAGAAGGCAAATATGCAATTGTTAAAATGCCTTCGAGTGAGATAAGAAAAATCTTAGTTACTTGTAAAGCAACAATCGGAAGTGTTTCAAATTCTGACCATGCACTTGAGAAAAGTGGAAAAGCTGGTAGATCTAGATGGTTGGGTAGACGCCCGAGAGTTCGTGGTGTAGTAATGAACCCAGTAGATCACCCAATGGGTGGTGGTGAAGGTAGATCCTCAGGTGGACACCCACGCTCTAGAACAGGCTTACTTGCTAAAGGTTTTAAAACACGTAGTAAGAAAAAGCAATCAAATAAATATATTATTGAACAAAGGAAAAAGTAAATAGTGAATTATGAGCAGATCACTTAAAAAAGGACCATTTATTGACTTCAAACTTGAGAAGAAAGTCATTGGTATGGAAGCAAGCGGTAAAAAGACAGCGATCAAAACTTGGGCTAGAGCTTCGGTTATTCCCCCAGAATTTGTTTCGCATACTTTTGCAGTTCACAATGGAAATAAATTTATCCCAGTATATGTTACTGAAAATATGGTTGGACATAAACTTGGTGAATTTGCTCCCACAAGAACATACAGAGGTCACGGTGGTAAAAAGAATAAATAATAAAATGTATTATGGGCGCACGTAAAAGAATAAGAGCAAATAACATAAAAGAAGAGAAAAAGCAAAAAAGCTTCGCCTTACTTCGAAATTGTCCAAGCTCGCCAAGAAAAATGAGACTTGTTGCTGATTTAATTAGAGGTGTTGAGGTTGATAGAGCTTTAGATATTCTAAAATATTCTCCTAAAATTGCAGCACACGATCTTGAAAAGCTTTTGCTTTCAGCTGTTTCAAATTGGCAAGCAAAAAATGAAAATCTACGGATGGAAGATGCAAATCTTTATATATCTGAGATTTTTGTGGATTCAGCCAGAGTTTTGAAACGAATTAAGCCAGCACCGCAGGGCAGGGCTTATCGTGTAAGAAAACGGTCGAACCATGTTACTTTAGTGGTAGATAGTAAAATAGAAGTAGTAAACGAAAACGCATAATATTCATGGGACAAAAGTGTAATCCAATAAGCAACAGATTAGGCATAATCAAAGGATGGGATTCTAATTGGTATGGTGGAAATAAATATGCTGAAAAATTAGCTGAAGATGCTAGCATTCGCAGATACTTGAGTGCAAGACTTGAAAAGGCAAGCGTTTCGAAGATTATTATTGAAAGATCTTTGAAAATGATAACCATTACAATTAACACTGCTCGTCCGGGTTTTGTTATTGGGAAAGGTGGCGACGAAGTTGATAAGCTTCGTGAAGAATTGAAAAAAATCACGAATAAAGATGTTCAAATAAATATTTTTGAAATCAAAAGACCTGAACTCGAAGCCGAGTTGGTAGCAGCTAATGTTGCTCGTCAGATTGAAGGGAAAATCGCATATCGTAGAGCTGTTAAAATGGCAGTTGCTTCTACTATGCGCATGGGTGCTGAAGGGATCAAAATTCAGGTGTCAGGTCGTCTAAACGGTGCTGAGATGGCTCGTAGCGAGATGTATAAAGAAGGAAGAACTCCTCTTCATACCTTGAGAGCAGATATTGATTATGCATTAGTTGAAGCTTTAACTAAAACTGGACTTCTTGGTGTTAAAGTTTGGATATGCAGAGGTGAAGTTTACGGCAAGAGAGATTTATCTCCAAATCTTGGTAAAAAAGTCCAGGGTAGAGGAAATCAGAGTCATGCCAATAATAGAAAAAGAAGGAAGTAAAATCTGAAAAATTAGAGCTATGTTACAGCCAAAGAAAACTAAATTCAGAAGACAGCAGAAAGGCAGAATGAAAGGCAATGCTAATCGTGGTAATCAGATAGCATTCGGATCTTTTGGCATTAAAGCATTGGAGTCTTCATGGATCACAGGTAGACAAATAGAAGCAGCTCGTATTGCTGTTACCAGAAAAATGCAACGTCAGGGACAAATTTGGATTAGAATTTTTCCAGATAAGCCAATTACTAAAAAACCTGCCGAAGTTCGTATGGGTAAAGGTAAAGGTGCACCTGAAGGATTTGTTGCTAGAGTTACACCAGGTAGAATTTTGTTCGAAGCAGAAGGTATTCCTTTTGATTTAGCAAAAGAAGCTTTGAGATTAGCTGCTCAAAAGTTACCTATTAAAACTAAGTTTGTTGTACGTTACGATTATGATTATAATGAATAATATTTAGGTTCATGGAAAGTAAAGAAATTACAGGTTTAACCACAAAAGAACTCGTTGAAAGGATAGAAACTGAAAAGGCAAATCTTACAAAGTTAAGAATGAATCACGCGGTTTCGCCATTGGAAAATCCACAACGATTAAAAGAAGTGAGAAGAGTTATTGCAAAGCTAAAAACCGAGCTTCGTAAGAGAGAATTAATAGAGAATAAATAGGAGCCGATTATGGAAAACAGAAACTTAAGAAAAGAACGTTTAGGGATTGTTGTTAGCAATAAAATGGACAAGTCTATTGTTGTTGCTGTTAAACGTAAAGAAAAGCATCCTAAATACGGAAAGTTTGTAAATAAAACCAAAAAGTTTGTTGCTCATGATGAAACAAATACATGTGATATCGGTGATTTGGTTCAGATAATGGAAACTCGTCCGTTGAGCAAAAACAAGAATTGGAGATTAGTAAACATTATTGAAAAAGTTAAGTAGTCATGATACAACAAGAAAGCAGATTAGGCGTTGCCGACAATAGCGGAGCAAAAGAAGT
>CAZUQY010000314.1:0-4198 GCA_964622935.1 uncultured Bacteroidales bacterium
TGGTCTGCGTAAAAAGCGACAAGAGGAGCGATCCGTGCCGCGCCGGCGAGTTCGTTGGACTCGCTCGCAGCTTCCGTCAGCACTTTTCCATTTTCGATATTTTGCAGGGCGGCCTTCGTCGCGTGATCGAAGTAATCCCCATAGCCCGGCCACATCGCAACCCAACTCGCCATGAAAGCCTCCGCGTTCCACGCTTGATTTTCACGGAGAAAATGAGCGAGCCGCAGCGCCTGATCGCCGACGTGACTTTGCTCACCCGCTTCCTTCTTCGGATGGTAGGAATCCGCGCCGGGAGCATGGTAGCCCGAAACATAGCCAAACTTCTGTGATAGCTCGCCGGTGTCGTAAATCCAATGAACACCGAGCGAAAGCGCATCCGCGCAGAAAGATCCGAAGAGAAGGCCGTCTTTTTTATTTTGAAAATCAGTCATGGGGAGGAGTGGGAGAGAGCAAACCAAGCCCATGGACCGCTTCGATTCAAGGCATTCCGGGAGGAGTCTCATTCGACTGAATCCCTGCCAATCCAGAGGCAGGATACGAACGTGGACGAAGCCAGCTCAAAGCCGCACCGCCCGGGGCTGTAAAAGCGCCTCTTTGGCAGTAGCCCTGCTTTTGTGTGTTCCGTGTTTTCTGTGGTCCAAAATGCGGAGGCAGTGAATCGTTAACCACGGAAAACACGGAAGCGGAGGCATTGCGCATGCTGAGACAAGGCTGATCCCACTTCTGCTTTCTCCAGGTTTCCACTCACACGAATTGGATGGAATGGGAGGTTTTCGGGTGTAAATGGATGGAGAATCTCTCGTGGGCCTTAGGCCCTTACCCCATCGGCAGCCGACAAATGAGGGGTTGGTGCTCTTGGCTCAGAGACGCCTGCGCCACAGTCGACTTTCCTCTCAAACCGTGGTATCTTTACTTGTGGAAAAGGTCGTCAAAAAGCTCAATCTTAAGGACGGAAAAGAAGCTCCTTTGTATGAGAGAGAAGAGTCCATGCGGATCTTTTTTGAACTCTTGAAAAGGGGACGCTCGTTCTATCCCGATCATGGAACTACAGAAAGATATCCGAGAATTTGTCGAGTTGCTCCTCTCCGCGAAAGTTGAGTTCCTCCTCGTCGGCGGATATGCTCTCGCCGTCCACGGGGCGCCGCGGTTCACTGAAGACATCGACTTTCTCATCCACCTCTCGGCGGAGAATGCAGATCGTCTCATCGAGGTGATCGACAAGTTCGGTTTCGGCGACCTCGAAATTGAGCGGGAGGACTTCTTAAAGCCTGATTTTATCATTCAATTGGGAATGGCCCCCAATCGAATCGACCTGCTCACCGGTATCGATGGCGTGGTCTGGGAGGAAACGTGGGATTCAAAAACGGGTTACGAATTGGACGGATTGCCGATTCATGTCATCGGGAAGGAGCAGTTGATCAAAAACAAACTCGCCAGCGGACGGACCAAGGATTTGGCTGACGCAGAGCGGCTGATGCAAGGCGGATGAGCGTCCGGCTTGTGGAGCTCCATTCGCTAAATTGAAGCGGGAAAACGCACCGCCCGGGGCCGTCCCGGCATCTCCTCGGCTTTAGCCCTGTTTCTGCGTGTTCCGTGGTCTGAAATGCGGAGGCAGTGGATCATTAACCACGGAAAACACAGAACACACGGAAGCGGAGACATATCGGGTGCTGAGACAAGGCTGATTCTCCAGCTCTCAATTCACCCGAATTGGATGGAATGCAGGTTCGTGTCATCGCCGAAAAGCGGCTCGTCGAAACAACACAAGAGGATCAGCTCAGGCCGTGCGTTGCCTCAAAACTAAGCCGCCAAAACCTCACCGAGGAGATCGTTCCTCTCGCGCCCCGTCAGTTTGGCAACGCGAGAGCAGTAACCCGTCCCTCTTGGATCTTTTAGAGCAAATGAAGCGCAAATCATGGCCGCAGCGCGAAGCGATTAATTCATGGAATCCTCAAAATCCATGTTCAATCCATGCCGAAATTTTAGAAGCACGGGTTCATATAATCCGATCAACCCCGCGGCACCCCCGTAGCGGCATTTGCCAAAAATGCCGAGTCTGCACCCATGCCCCCAAAACCATCCTTCCTAAACCGATCAAGCTCTGTCAGAGTCTGCCAAGCCATGAGAAACCTCATTCCTTTCACCCGCTTCCTCACCTTGCTCGTCAGCCTTGGCGTCATCACCACCTCGCTGAACGCCACCGAAATTCTCTGGAGCCAGTATTGCCAGCACCTCGGCAAGATGAAGCTTCTCGTGCACCTCGACACCGATCCAACCGCCCCAATCGAGGGCGAACCTGAGATCGCGACGCTCTCCCTGCGCGACACGGCCGAAGACGATTGGCAACTCGTCCAATCGCAACCGATCGATACCCTCACCGCGACGGTTCTCTTTGAAATCAACGAGTGGCCCCGTCACGAGACAAAATTCTTCCGTGCCAGCTGGTGCGATTCGGTCTGGGAGGGCACCTTCCGCGCCGAACCGAAACCCGGATCGACCCTGAAACTCGCCGGCCTTTCCTGTCACAAAGACATCGCCTGGCCGTGGAAAGAAGCGATCGGAGAATTGATCGCCCACGATCCCGATCTCGTCTTTTTCTCCGGTGATCAGATCTACGAGAACGACTACGGCAGCCCCATGTTTCGCGCCATGACGGAGGAGGAAGTCCCGAAGGGAATGAAAAACTACCTCGATAAATACCGGAAGTTCGGCGAGGCCTTTCGCGAGCTCATGCGTGACCGCCCCACGATCATGATCACCGACGATCACGATGTCTTCTCGAACGATCTCTGGGGCAGGGGAGGCGTCCGCATGAACGGTGATCGCACCACCGGCGGCTACCCGACGCATCCCGCCTGGGTCAACGCGGCCGAGTTCACCCAGACCGGGAACCTTCCCGATCCGGTCGACCCGGGCCCCCACGGTGCCGGCGTCCTTGCTTACTACACCGCGCTGGAATACGGCGGCGTCAGCTTTGCGATCCTCGAAGACCGGAAGTTCAAAAGCGCCCCGTCCGAGGTCATCACCGGGCTGATCGCTCCTCCCGGATTCGAATGGCCGAATCCCCGCACGACTGATTTTGAAATCGAAGTCGTCCTCGATCCCGACTACGACTGCACCCAACTCGATCGGCCTGACCTGCAATTGCTCGGCGAAGCGCAGGAAGCCTTTCTCAAAAACTGGTCCGACGAGCTGACGCAATCCCAAGGGATCGGCGCGGTTCTTTCCTCCAGCCCCTGGGTTCACACCGCGATGTATTCGCCCACCTCAGCCGACACCGACTCCAACGCCTGGCCGCAGTCGGGAAGAAACCGCGCCCTTAGAGCGATCGGTGATGCACCGGTCGTGATGCTCCACGGCGACGTCCACCTCGGCACCCTCGGCCGCCATGGCGTCGATGAGTTCGACGACGGTCCCGTCACCTACTCACTGCCCTCCTTCTCCTCACGTGCGAGCCGCTCATGGAAACCGATCGAGGCCGGAGAGAATCGCGAAGCCGGTACGCCTGAGGACACCGGTGAGTTTCACGATCGCTTCGGAAACAAGGTCACGATGTATGGCGCCGGGAACGGGCTCAACGGCTACGGGATCATTTTGTTCGATACCGAAAAGCGGGAGATCGACCTGCAGTTTCACCCGATGAATGAAGAGCGGATACCGATTCAGGTCGAGGTCCCGGGCTGGCCGTATTTGGAGCGGTTTTTACACGTAAGCAGAGCCGTTGGGACGGCGTTATTGCTTTTCCTGCTGACTGTTTATATCACGAAACCATTTTTGCCCCGGAGCATGTTGATTACCGGGTGGTTTTTCATCTTTTTTCTGATTTTATCCATTCGTCTGTTTGGGACCGCTTTTTTAAGAAGATACCGTTTGACCAGCGTCGATACCTATAACAGAGAAATCAAACAGGTTCTTCAGGATCTGGCCGTAATCCAGGAGCAGGATGGTTGGGTTCCGCCTGAAGAATTATCATCGAAATCATCGTGGCCTTACTTTGATGATGACGAGGTGGCTGCAGCGGCAATTGTACTGCAGTCGGGTAAAGTCAATCAATGGACAGGGAGCGAGGTAAAAAAATTTCAGGAGGAATTTGCCACGTTTTGCGGTGTCGGGCACGGCGTTGCTTTGGCTAACGGTTCCGTTGCACTCGATCTGGCACTCAACGCGATTGAGATCGGCCACGGCGATGAGGTCATCG
>CAZUQY010000315.1:0-4196 GCA_964622935.1 uncultured Bacteroidales bacterium
CTAACTTTTTTTTTATAAGTCTGATTTTATTTTCAACATTTTTTCAGCAAACACAAAATCCTTTTCTTCACTAACCTTTATCGCTTTATAAAACTCAATATCATAAAAAGACATTTGTTCTCCCCAAACAGCAAAACCTTTTTCGTCCATTCTATTAATAAATGACTTTGCGTTCCATATTGCAACAGCCCAGTTCAATGTAGTGATTACTGAATTTTCCTGACTCGGAGCTAAATTCTTTGTAATATCTATATTTACAGGTTTGCCATCACAAAAAGTCTGCATTTGCGTAGATGATGAAGTTATCAATGTATCACAATATGAATTCTTATATGCTTTAAGAACTTCGACAATATCCGCACCTTCAATCAACGGACATACAGGATTTATCATAATTAAAGTATCTGGGTTCAATTTATATATGATATCAGCATTGAAGTGATCGCTTTGAGCATTATCACTGCACAGGTTTTCATCTCTCAAGTAAATCTTCATTGCTGGGAAAGTATCTTTTACATATTCAATAATTTCCACAGAATCAGTATTAACATAACATGCTTTTGTTATTTTTGAATTTAACGCCGCTTCTATCGTATAGGAAATCATTGGCTTTCCATTCATTAATCGCATATTTTTTCTTGGAACCCTTTTGCTTCCCTCACGAGCAGGTATATGCAACACAATTTTACCTAAATCTTTCATGTGTAATTAATTGTTTTTATGGTCACTTGGAACTGACACAAAAATTTCTAACAAAATATATTGAACCATACCAAACATGCCTGTTTCATTTTAAATTAAAATTTTAATTGTAACTTTTTTTATAAATTCTGATTTATCTACAAAGTGTTGAGGACTATGCCCATCAGGAGGAAACATAATAGCGAATGCCCCTTTACCAATATCAAAGTGTGTTCCTTGAGATGAAGGATTTTTAAAGAATGTTCTATCCTTTACTTCATCATAAGGAATATTTACATCCATACCTTCAATAGGAGACCATTTAATTCTTTCAAGTCCAACAACCGGATACTGAATGTCGATAACATGCTGATGGGCTTCATAACCTCTCTCAAAACATTCAACTGTCCAATACTCGCTTACAATAGCTTTAACATTATTGTTAATTGGGTAAGTTCCTATTCCAATATCAGGTTTTACATTTGCAATAAATTTTAATCCTTCATAAATATCTTGCGATAAATTCTTATAAGTTTCAATGTTCTTTATAGTATCTAAAATCATATTATCACTAATTTTTAAAGTTCATTTTTAAAATATTCTTCCAACCAACTAGTAAAGATATCATCTGCATCCATAACATTTTTAAAAATGTTACCATATCCTTTATTAAGGATCAACCCCAACTTTGCTCCTACATTTTTTTTATCCTTGCTTAACGCTTTTAAGAATTTATCTAGGTCAATGTCTTTAATATCATAACCTTCCCAAATCATTTCGGTAAGCTCACGAACTTCATTTCTAACAATTACTGGGATTAGCCCTAGTTTTACAGAAATAAAATTTGCCATATCCATCCCAAAGCTAACAGCAATACCGTGAGGCACTTTATAATGAGTTAAAGATTCAATTGCATGTCCAAAAGAGTGTCCATAATTAAAAACCTGACGAATATTTTGGTCAAACTCATCCTTCTCGATATACGATTTTTTTATCTCGAGACTTCTGGAAATGATTCCTGCCAAAACATTTTTATCTGTCAATGCACTCTTATATTGAGATTTAAAACGTCTAAAATCCTCCTCTCCTGCAACAATAAAATAATGCAACATTTCCCCTAATCCAGATTGCAAATCTTTAAATTCTAAGGTCTCTAAAAATGCTACATTAATAAAAATCTTATTCGGCGGATAAAATCCACCAACCTGATTTTTAAATTCGCCAAAATTAATTGATGTCTTACTTCCGATACAACTATCGCCTTGTGCTAGTAGTGTTGTAGGAAAAAACAACCAATTTACTCCTCGATATAAAATAGAAGAGATAAATGCTGTAACATCTTGTGTGATTCCACCCCCGATAGCAATCAGTCTATGGTTCTTTCTAAAACCGTTCTCAATTAAATTTTGAACTATTGGAATTAAGCCCTGATAACTTTTCTGTGGCTCTGTCGCATCAATACCAATATACTTATTATTGTCAAGTATATCCTTTAAATCATTACCATACAATCTAATGATATTATTATCAATTATAATAAAATCTCCCTCTTTGATTTCTGATGCAAGACAAGATACTGTATCATTTATAAATTGAACCTCGTAATCGTGAATAATTGATTTTACACTAAAATTAAACATAAGTAAATCCTCCATCTATTAACATGTTTTGACCCGTTATATAAGTATTTAAATCACTGCTTAAAAAAGCGACAAAATTTGCTATCTCTACTGGTTGAGCTAACCTTTTCAATGGAACTTGATTTGCCAATCTAACCAAATCATCAGCAGTGTTAGTCTTGATTGTCAATTCGGTCATTGTAAAACCCGGGGCAACAGCATTTACAAGAATATTATGCTCGCCTAATTCTGCTGCTAAGGTTTTAGTCAAGCCCACCAAAGCACTTTTGGTAGTTGTGTAAAGCGACCTGTGCATACGAGTTTTAATACTCCAGATAGAAGAAATATTAACAATTCGCCCGTATCCGTTTTTTATCATCAGTTTACTTACTTCTCTAGAAAGAATGTATGGAGCTTTAATATTGATATTATTTATCTTATCAAAATCTTCATCTGAAGTCTCAACATTTGGTTTTACAATATTTATTCCAGCATTATTTATTAAAATATCAATTTTATCAAATGATTTCAATTCACTTATAAAATTGTTAATTGAGGACATCAGTGAAAAATCGACAAAAAAGTAAGTCTTTCTTGGATTTTTCTCACCGTTTAACTTATCAATAATATCCTTTTCAATACCAGTAATAATAAGATTTGCTCCATTTTCGTATAATACTTCGACGATGGCTTTTCCAATGCCCATCGTTCCACCTGTAACAATGGCTGTTTTATTAGTAAAATCTATATTCATATATTTATAAACTTAAAAATTCATCGTCTTGAGACAAATAATTCACAATTAAATGATCATAAATCATGTGCAAATCTTCAATAGGTCCATAATCACCTTTAGGGTTAGGAGTATAAAGAGAAACAGTACACGCTTCTAGCAATTTACCTCCTTCGAATCCAATAAATCCTATAGATGAGCCACCATTTTCATTTGCAAATTTAGCTGCACGAACTACATTTTCAGAATTACCACTAGCTGAAATGCATATAATAGAATCGCCTTCTTCAAAGTGTCCTTTAAGTTGTTCAACAAAAATATCATCAAAACTTGTATCATTACCTACGGCCGTTAACATTGGAACGTTATCGGTTAATGCTCTAACTTTAGGTCGAAACTTTGTAAAATAACGAACAAAGAAGGTAAAATCACATTGCATATGTGATGCGGTTGCTGCACTACCTCCATTGCCGCAAACATAAAGTGTTTTATTGTTTTTAAAAGTATTAATCATTATAGAAACTACTTTTTCCAAATCATTAATATTAACTTGATCTAACAAATCGTTTAGCTTGGTTCTATAATCCTTATAATAGGCTTCAAGTTTTATTTTTCTTTCCATTTCCTTAATTTTAGAATTCTTTTTGTTCATAAATGCTATCAATAACTCTCATTAATCTTAATGCATCATTTGAGTGTCCAATCTTAACTTCGGTATTATTTTCAATTGCTTCAATGAATTGTTCCATTTCATAATACCAACTGTTATTGTACTTGAATTGTGTTTTTACCTCATCTTGCCATGTTGCCGCAGGTGCAGTTGAGCGGTTTCTGGCTATAGATAATGTTTCTTCTCCATATGACATTGACGAGGTGATTAATCCATTAAGCACCATATAACCTTTTTCCAAAAAGATTTCCAATGAAAACAGATGGCGCCATTGAGTCATTGTCGAATGCAAACTGGCCACCATGCCAGTTGTTGAATTTTTCAGTATTACAAAAGCATTATCTTCAACTTCAAGTTTCCAATAAAGATTTGACACTTCAGCTTTAATTTTGTCAAAATCACCTCCAAAATAAAGAAAAAGATCAAGCATATGTATTCCCTGGTCTATTAATATTCCACCGCCAGCAAGATTCTTTTTTGCTCTCCAGTCATT
>CAZUQY010000316.1:0-4192 GCA_964622935.1 uncultured Bacteroidales bacterium
AATAACACTGAAATTTTCTTCTATTGCTTTAGATTCTATAATACCGGCAGTACCAAAAGCAGTAGATCCAATAGCGGTATCGTAAATTGCGATTGTTCCGCTAAAAGATTTACATGGGCTTAATTCGTATAAGCTCATACCAGCAACTCTGGCTTCAGCACATGCAGTTGATGCAAGCATAGTTGTGCATATCTTTCTTGTTAAGAAATCTCTCTTTTCAGCACAATCGCCAACTGCAAAAATATCACTAGAACAATTATTAACACGCATGTATTCACAAGTTTTGATAAATCCGAATCTGTTTAATTCAAGACCGGATTTTTTTGCCAGTTCAGTATTTGGTGCATAACCCATTGAAAGAACAACTGCATCAGCCTTAATCTCTTCACCTGTGGTTAATATTACTTTTTCAACTTTTCCGTCTTTCCCAATAATTTCTTTTACACCTTTATTTGTAATAACTTTTACACCACGTGATTTTAGTAAGTCTTCAGCTTTGTCACCAAATTCTTTATCAAAAGCTCTGTTTAATATTGAAGATTCAATTTCGATAAGAGTAACATCCCTGCCAGCTTTATTTAATTCATCAGACATTTCTACTCCAATAAATCCTGCTCCAATTGTGATTATTTTTTTCAAATCTTTTAATTTAGCATACATCTCGTCAAGATAAAGCTTGTCTTTTGGGATAGTAAATACGTTTTTCAAATCACCACCCTTAAGCCATTTAGGGATTGTAGGGATTGAACCTGTTGCAAATATTAGTTTTTCAAAATAAAGTTTTTCTTTATTAGATAAATGACAAATATTGTGTTCTATATCAACACTTGTAACTTCTGCAATTTTTATTTCAACTCCAACATTAGTTAACATTTTATCAGGTAAAATATTTTTATCTGTTGAATGCAATGATCCAAAAATGTAAGGGATACCACAAGGCACTAATACTTTGTCTTCTTTTCTTACAACTACTACTGATTTGTCAGGATTATACGTTTTTGCACTAATAGCAGTCTGAAGTCCAGATGCTCCACCACCAATAACTAGGACATTAATTTTTTCCATAATTTTATTAAATATTAAATGTTAAATTTTTAGTTCTATAATTGTTTAAAATTATAAAAAAAAGAAAAATAACAAAGATTGTTATTTGTATTTATGCTTATTTACATCATATTTAGAATGCGTTTCGGCAATGGTTTTCTTATAAATGATACAGTATTTATGCATGGCGGAGAAATTCATGAAATAGAAATATAGTTTGCAAATATATCTCATACATTTCTGCCCGGGCATAGAATTAGATTGGATGTTACTGCTTCAGATTATTTCCGTATTAATAATAATATGAATGATAGAGGAGATATGTATGTTGATGGCGACACTTTAATTGCAACAAACCTTGTTTATCTTGAAAATAGTCATGCATCTTTTGTTGAGTTTCAAGTTGACAATTCAACACAGGTAGACCGTTTTAATGGCCAGAATCAAGTTAATATTTACCCGAACCCTGTAAAATGTGACGATGAAATTTATATTTCTTCTATTGATAAAATTGGGTATGTAAGAATAATTAGCGAATTTGGTTCCATTATTAAATGTTTTACATTCTTTGATGAAAAGTCAGTTAAGTTGGATTATAGTGGGATGAGCTCTGGGTTCTGTATTGTAGAAATTGAAACAGACAAAGGAAAGACAAATAAGAAGCTAATCATTAAGTAGTTTTTAGCGAAATGACAGAATCATTCTAAAATTAGTCTTTTTGTTGTAGCGTAATTTTGGCCAACAAGTTTTACGAAGTAAATGCCTTTTACTAGGTGTGAAAGATCAATTATTTGATTCTGTTTATTGTTTGTAACTACAAACACTTCTTTTCCATTTATATCCGAAACATAAATTGACATTTTTTTTGGTTCTATTTGTTCAATGTATACCACTCCTGTTGCAGGATTTGGGTAAATGGATATGTTGTCAAAATAGTTTGTGTTAATACTATTACCTTCAGTTACAGTAATAATTATGTTGTCAGTTTTAAAACATCTTGTTTCTCGACCCTCATAATATCCAGTAGTGCCAACAGTGTCGGATACAATGACGGAAATCTCGTGCGTTCCAACGCCTAAATCTGAGCCACTAATAGTACAGGTTGGTTCTGTACATCCATTGCTCCAAGCATACTCATGGATACTGTTGCTTTGATTTGCATTAAGAGTTATTTCATCGTCTGTTGTTATTGTCTGATTCCCTCCGAGATCTAAATCAAGTTCGTTGCATAAAGTGAAATAAATATTTCCTCCAAATTGCGGATTCCCGGGAGCTGACATTTCAAACAGAACTCTGATCCATGCATTAGCATAAACTTCAACTGTATGTATTCCAGGATTTGCATTAGGGTAGCCATCAAGGGTATAACAATAATGTTCGCCACCATACAAAAACCCATCATCGTTTCCTGCGTTCGAATCTTGGTTTAATCCACCTGGTAAATTTACTAATTCAGTAATTTGAATTTTAGTAATATTTGTATTGATAAACCCCCAAGTTGTAGCTCTTGCAGGAGCTACTATAGTGAAAACAGTAGAGTAATGCTCTCCTCGAAATGCCACTGGTAAATCAACCGGAGATCTTATACCCACACCTTCTGGGTCTTCCACAGTATAATCTGGCGTGCAATCTGCATATTGTGCTAATCCTTCTCCGAAAAAACAAATTGTAATAATAATTACAAAGAACAATTTTATCGATGACATATTTTAAATTTAGGTACTTACAAAAATATGTATTTTTTTTATTTGTGACATAAAATTATGCAAAATTTAACGATATTAAATAGTCTTAACAATTTTGGGAATTAGAAACATCTTTTTATATTTGTGGCGAGATTGTTTTTATAAACATTTACATTTAGGTTATGAGGAAGTTGAATTTGGTTGTAGTGCTGTTTATTTTTATAAGTGCAGTTTCGTTTTCACAAGTAAGATACATTAGCAGAGTTTTTGAAGAAACCGAAATCCTAACGGATACTACATATTCAAATGCCGATTCGTGGGATGTGATTGGAACTGGGTTAGATATACCGAAAAATATTTTACTTGATGTTTATATGCCAGTTGAAGAAGGTGATAATTTACGTCCTACAGTTATTTGTTTGTTTGGAGGAGCTTTTCTAGCTGGAAGCAAAGATATGCGTCCTGATATTTTAGCTTGGTGTGATAGTTTATCGCATTTTGGATATGTAGCTGTGGCAATTGATTATAGAATTGGATTTAATCCTGCAACTGGAGCTGGAGGTAGTAGCTTTGGCCCTGCTTTTGGTATGAAACGGGCAGCTTGGAGAGCAATTCAGGATTGCAATTCTGCTTTAGATTTTTTAAAGGAGAACAGTGAAACCTATAAAATCGATACAAATCAGATCTTTCTTTTAGGAAATAGTGCTGGTTCAATTACAGCTATAAATACTGTTTTTCTTGGTGATGACGAGCGTTATGAAGAAACATACGAAATCGCATCGGGTGCAAACAACGCAGATTTAGGCGATTTAAATGACAACAGTTTTTTTCCTAATCATACAAACAGAGTTGCTGGAGTTGTAGGTTTGTGGGGAGCAACTATGGATTTTGATTGGTTTGATGAGGGAGAACAAGTGCCAATGCTTTTTATACATGGCGATGATGATAATATTGTACCTTATGATGAGGGTATGGCTTTTAATTTTGGATCGGGAACAGATATAAATATTTATTTATATGGCTCGGAAATGATGCACGAATATTTTGATTCACTGGGTTGGGAAAATGAGTTTCACCTATATCCTGATCAGCCACATGCATTCTACTCTTGTGGAACTATGAATATGATTGAACTGGAAAAAGAGAATTTTCCTTGCGAATATTGGGAGCCAGTATTTAATCAAGTAATTACTTGGCTTAGCTTACATAACAATTATTATTTATACTCAGATTTTTCTAAAAATCAAGTTAAATATGAAGCTGAGATTTACCCGAATCCAGCACAAGACATTTTGTTTATTAAGAACAAAAATAGTGAGGCAATTGGTAACTATTGTATCTATGACATTACTGGACGAAAAATCTTAAGTGAAAATTCAAAAATGATTGAAACGAATATTGATGTAAGTGATTTTTCTGATGGGATTTATTTTATCAGAATAAACGATAATCAATTGATGAAA
>CAZUQY010000317.1:0-4184 GCA_964622935.1 uncultured Bacteroidales bacterium
AATTGAAGCCGGTTATTTAATTAGTAAGCATGGTAATTTTTTCTATGACAACACATTTATAATAGCAGCAAACTGGGATATTGGAAAATATGTTTCAGTATCTCCTCAACTTTATATTTCAGGTGACTTAGAAAATATTACTCCCGGAATAAGAATAGGTTTTGGATTTTAAATGCTATTTTTACAAAATCATAAATACAAGGCAACCAATACAAATAATTCCGTCTTCTTATGAAACAATCATTTAAATAATTAAAACTACAAAAACATGAAAAAATTCACACTCCTTGTTTTGGCAAGTCTGTTATTTTCCGGTCTTTTTGCACAAACATTAACTATTGAACTGGGATCTGTTCCGGCAACTGCCGTGGATCAATGTACAGGTAAAGTGTGGGTACACGTTACTGATGGAGTCGCTCCGTATACATTTGCATGGAACAACGATGAATATACAACTTATCAGGAAAATCTTTGCTTAGGAACATATAGTGTTACAGTAACTGACGCAGCAGATGCAACCGCCGAAGCAAGTGTAGAATTTACTACCTCATCACAAATAATAATTCCGCTAAATGGAAATACATCTGTCACTTCAAGTCTTTATCAACAATGTGACGGAACAGTCAATATGTATGCATATGGAGGTATTACACCGTATAACTATCAAATCTTTGATGCAGCGACAGGTTTACTTGTTACAGAATTGAGTTCATTAACAAATTTATGTGCAGGCGAATATTATGCAGTTGGTACAGATGCAAATAATGGAATATATTTTCATCCTTTCACAATAGGTGTTGAATATATCAGACCTGTAACATCGCAATTTCCGGGTTCTTATCCAATAAATCAAACAGCGTCTTTTGATGTTGCAGGAGAACCACCATTTACAGTGAATATTACCAGTAACAGCAGTACTCCTCAGTCTTACACAATTGAAACTACAACAGAACAGATTGTCTATACACCACTATTTACCGAATTTTACAATATTCAGCTTCTCGACAATCTTGACAATGGTGATCAGGAAACATTCTGTGCATATGACGAAATGAATTTGATGAATATTTCAGCAACGACTGCTTCAAACGGTTGCGATGGTATGATAATAACGTCAAATCAAGTTAATATCACAATGGATTATGAAACATCTGAAGGTACATACCAATCTCTTTATATTGAAAACGGAACATTGTGTCCTGGAGAATATATGATGATGGTAGAGGATATGCTTTGCCCTGGAGTTATAAATATGGCTCCAATTACAATTACAGGTCCACAATTTGACTACCCAGAGGTTGATGTCTTTTCATCAAATACAATTTACAATATTTGCACAGGAATGGCATGGCTTGAAGTCGCAGGTGGAAGTGCACCATACCAATATAATTGGATAAATTATTCGTCAAATACTACGGATTTTATAAATGACTTATGCAGCAATAATTTATTTGTTAAGGTTACAGATGCAAGTAATGTATGGTCAATAGGTTATACTTACATTGATTCAGACTTACCTGAGACTGTTCCTGGAGACACACTTTCCGCTTCTCAGGAAGAATGTATTGACAATATTACTTCAAGTTACATTTATTCATACACTGTAACCCCTTCAAATGTTATTGTTACTTGGGCAATTGAACACGAAGGATTAATTACATATCTTGACGTGACATACAACTATGTAATAACTCTTCCGGGTGTTTACAATGTTGAATTAGTTTTAAATTGCCAGGGAGGCAAGAGCACGGTTCATTTTATCACAGAACTCGACATCACCCTTACCGGCATTAACAATGACAAATACAATGATCTTAATATTTATCCTAATCCTGTAAATGATATTCTGAATATTAGCTTGAACGAAAATGTTGAAAGCTTAGATATTACATCAATTACCGGAGCAATTATCAGCAGTTTCAAGGCAAACGGAACACAAATAAGATTTAACGTATCAGACCTAAGCGCAGGTGTTTATATGATTCGTTTTAATAATAATGATGGGTCAACAATTATAAAGAAATTTATAAAATAAACCTTGATTAAATATTTTCAAACCCGTACTTCAATAATTAGTTATTGAAGTACGGGTTTGTTCTTAAATCCTATAACAGCTAAAATAAAAAAACGGTTCAATTTTAAAAATCGAACCGTTTTTTGTGGAGCTGGCGGGAATCGAACCATGTTCCATTCCCCTTGCTATTTCTTAATTATAGAGTTCTCAAAAATTCAATCCATGAAATATCCATGATATCTTTTCACTCAATTACATACTATAAAGAACATTTTTCTAATTAGCACAAAGGTACAAAATCAAGCAATCTAATGCAAAAAAAAAGCAAATTTATTGTCTCTGTGAAGCTGTAAAACAAAAATAGCGGCTACAATAGAAAGTGTTTCAAAAATGCTTGGCCACTCTTCAATATGTATGACTGAAATTTATGCTAGAATGTTGGATAAGAGAGTTGGAAACGATACTAGCCCTTTGCATGAGAAGTTTGATATTGAGATTTAATCTTTTACAGCTATAAAATATTTTATTATTTAGAAGATGGTTTAAAAAATTCTGCAGTACTAAATAAAGTGGCAAAATAAGGCTCAATATTTTTTTTCTTTTTTAAATAAACAGCAAAAGGTTTATCAAATTTCATTACCTTCTTTTCTGGAAACATGCAATTCCATGATTGCCCTATCATTATAGTTTCACTTTCTCTAGATGCACCTTTATGGTCAAGTACGAAACTAGTTCTTTGAGAGATTTCTTTAATAAGAGCTTCTCTGCCATCGTTTTGTTGTTGTATTTTGGTGTCTTTTAAAGTGGGGAATTTACTCTCCAAGTCAAACTCTATTTCTGGAATTTCTAAAATATCATCAGGGTACAAAGAACACAGCTTATATTCTTCCACATTTGGCAAATAATCTTTTAATGATTTTTCTTCATTCAATTTTGTCTTTACTAAAATCATTTCATTTTCCTCATCTTTAAAAGAAAGATTTATCGCAAAATCATCCTCACTTTTATAATAGACTATTTTCGCGTATTTTTTTGGCGAAAAAGAAACAACTTTTTTGGAATTAAAACTTAACGGAGAATCATTGATTTCTAATGGAAGCGTAAAAGGTAATGTTTTTTTCAAAATTTACTTTTATTGTAAAGCTATCCTCTTCTCTAAATACTTCTTTATTGTATTCAGATTCAGTTAAAGGCACAGAGCCAACCTTATAGTTATTAAGTCTAGATAATTTTATGTTGTCAATAATGAGCTCTTTAGTTTCTAATTCATTTTGAACTTGCCCCCAAGCGAGTAAAAGCGTTATTGAATAAATATTATTTTTTGTAATATCTAAATTTTCATCTAAGGAACATCTAAAAACTGTTGAATTACTATTATCTATATTATTCATATTTTCAAATGGTTATGCTTATTTTAATGGTTATCTATACGTTAGTTGTTTTGCATTAGTTACAGCGAATTCCTTTTTTTTACAACTTAAACAACATCTACATTCTTTCCCATTAACGGGTTCATAACAGCTAATTGTATTTTCTAAGTCAACACTGAGTGAAAATGCTAAATTAATTATTTCAGACTTCGTAAATTTGAGTAATGGTGCTTTTACCTCAATATTAGTATTAAACTTAGAAATTGAATTAATCATCATAATGAAGTCTTCAGAACAATCCCAGAAATTTTTAGCATCATCTTTATTTACACCAATATAGATTTCATCTATTTTATTACTTTCAGCAAAACTCAAAGCATAGCTTAGGAATATCATGTTGCGATATGGAACATAAGAGTTTTCTTTTTCAGAGGGTAAGTTATCTTCTTCGTATTTATTTAAATCAATGTCATTACTTACTAACCCAGAAGTAATAAAGCTACTTGGCGCTATTTCAATAATTCTAAATTCCTTAACATTGTAACGTTCAGCATTTCTTTTAGAATATTCAATCTCTATTTTATGCTTCTGGTTATAATTAAAACATAATGCAGTAATCTCATATTTCTGGTGGTGAAGTTGTGCTAATAGAGTTGTAGAGTCAATTCCTCCACTTAGTAATATAATTGCTTTTTTATTCATCTTAAATAATTTAATATTTGATACTTGGCACGTTGTCCCAGTTCCATGAAAATGTATGATTATATCTGATAGGACATTTATTACACATTTCTGGGTGT
>CAZUQY010000318.1:0-4181 GCA_964622935.1 uncultured Bacteroidales bacterium
ATACATCTTTATCACCTTCTTCTGGAGTGATAAATCCAAATCCCTTAGAATTGTTGAAAAATTTTACTGTTCCGTTACCCATGATATATAATTTAAATTAAATACAAATATAGGGTTTTATTACAGTTTTGACTAATATTTACGCAAAAAAATAATTGTTATGTAGTTATAATTATTATTTCTCTCTAATATTAAATTCTCGTTAGCTTGGGAAATCAGTCTTTTTTCTGGTAACAGAGAGTTGTGTTTAAGGGTAAATTGTATGAGTAGTGGCGGATTTCGGAGCACTTCGTTATCAAATTACTTGGATTTTTAGCTCAAATTTATAGTTATTTTCGGCTAGCTCTGCTAATACGGGTTTGTATATCTCTTCTTTTATTGGCTTTAAAACGCCTTTTGATCGTATTGTGCCTTCAAGTATTAATTTCGAAGCGATGGCTACAGGTAATGAAACAGCTCTTGCCATGGCAGAATGCCCATAAGGCCTTCCCTCCGCAGTCATTGTCAACATTCGTTTTTCTATTCGATTGTCGAATTCCACAATAGCTTCGTTATGAATAATTATCATGTCCTTCTCGTGTTCCTTATAAAACAATTTCTGTTGCATCAAATCCAATAAAATATCTGCATTTGTTCCTTTGCTAATGGGAATCAATTTATCATCAAACAACCCCAGCCATTGTAACTGCTTCATAATATCGGAAGAGATTTTGAGGTTTAACTTATCTGCAACAGCTTGTTTTAAATCGCTAATTTCATCGGTACCTATTATTGATCTCATAAACTGTTTATAGGTTTTATCTTCTAAATTATGGCTTTCTTTATCATTCAATAGATTCAAATCTTTTAGGCTTTGAATAGAGTTACAGTAACCAGGATACCTTAATAGCCCTCTGTAAAAGTCCGAAATGCCCTGTATCCCATAATCGTCCAAATATTTTCTACTATCTCTATTGGGGTAGGTTTCAAAAGTTCCTAGGCCATCAACATCTACCAGCCAACTATTGTAAAATAAGTCTTCTCCTGATACCTTTACTTCTTTACCACCTTCAATATATACTGCTGGTGTTTGTGCAGCATGCAACAAACCTCTTGGACTCCATGAGAATTTATAACCATAAGGATTATTATTATGCTCAAAAGAGGGTATGCCAGAGCCATAAGAAGCAAAAGATTTTAGTTTTCCTCCTTCTTCTTTAATTTGATTAATCATTTGCATAGCACCCATGTGGTCAATGCCGGGATCCTCACCCATCTCATTTAATATTATAATACCAGCTTCTTTAACCTCAGCATCTAAAGCTTTCATTTCTGGACTTACATAGGAGCTAGTCACCATATTTACTTTATGTTTAATACATGATTTTGCAATTATTACATGCATACTAGGTGGTATCATACTTACTACTAAGTCAACATTTTTAACCATATTGTCTAACTCATCGTAAGGAGGTTTAGCATTCCAAAATACTCTTTCCCCCAAAGGACGACCTGCGATTATTAATCCTGAATTGTTATTATCTCTACTTGCGACTAGCACCTCATATTTACATTTATCAATGAAATAATCAACTAGAGGCTTAACCACATACCCAGTTCCCAATACTAACACTCGTTTCATAATAATTATATTTTTAATAGGAAAAAATTGCACTCAACTATGTTATACTCATACTAAAAGCAGGTTTATACCATGTTTTTAATTTGCAACTAGATTTTTACTATAGTTTTATGTTTAATTGCAAATATAAGAAAATTTTATTTTATTATTATGAACTGTTTAAATTGTTATGTTTTGTATCTAATTTAGAGAGGGGGGTTGTGTACATGGCATTAGTTGACTAGAGCTCAAGAACTGTTTAATTAAAGGAGCTAGTTCGTGTTTATTCTTTTATCCCAACAAATCTTATAACAGAACTTTTACCTAAATGGAATTCTCCTTCGCTAAGAGTAATCACTTCTTCTTTTAATTCTAAAATCTTATAGTTGTGGAATTCTTTCTTGATTTCTTCTATTGAAAAAAGTATATCAATATTTTGAGGTCCCATTGGCTTGTCATTTTTCTTATTTACTTTAATATGAGATTTGCTAAATCCTTCCAAAATAAGTACCCCTCCAGGTTTTAAGTATTTATTTAGTTTTTGGTGGTTGGATGTTTTTTTGTCAGCAAAGAAATGTGCGTATATTAAACCTATAGCATCAAAACTGCTTTCTTGTAGATCAATATCATTTAATTCGCCAATCTGATAATCAATGCTAATATTATTTGCTTTTGCTAGTTTGTCGGATTTTGCTTTTGCTTCTTTACTAAAGTCAAATGCTGAAACGTCCCAGCCTTGTTTTGCTGCAAATACTGCATTTCTGCCTTCACCTTCAGCAGGTAATAATATTTTGCCTGTTTTAAGTTTCACTAACTGTTCTGCAAAAAAATCGTTAGGTTCAATGCCGTAAGCATAAGCCTCGGAACTGTATCTTTTGTCCCACATTTCTTTCATAATCCTATTCTTTAAAAATTTTCAATTAATACACCCATTTTTTTTGTTTGGCTATCATTTATTGCCTCTATAATTTCATCTTCAGTATTCATTACAAATGGTCCATGAAAAACAGTTGATTCTCCAATTGGTTCACCAGAAAGTAAAATTGCTCTTGAGTTTTGCATAGATTTTATTTCAATATTAGTTCCATCATTATTAAACTGTACAATTTGTCTTGCATTAATAAGTTTATCATTTATCTTTATTTCACCGTTAAGCAAGTATATTAAACAATTATATGTCTTTGGAATGTCAAGATTGAAGTTTGCATTGGGTTTCATTTCCAGCCGAAGTAATTTTTGAGGACTTAGAATTGGAGCAGGACCTTTTTTATCTTCATATTCTCCGGCATCAACTGAAATCACAAGTTTATCCTTAATTATTGTTGGGATATCATCTTTTGATATAGGTTTATAAAAAGCATCTTTCTTTTTATCAGATGAGTGAGAATTTACCCAAAATTGAATAAATTCACAATCTCCGCCTTCAAGAGAAAGTTCTTTATCTGGTCTTTCACTATGGATGATACCGTTTCCAGAATGCATCCATTGAGTTCCACCTGCATGAACAACTGCATCATTACCTTTAGAATCGCGATGATGTACACTTCCCTTGAAAATAAATGTTACTGGTGAAAATCCTTTGTGTGGATGTGGTCCAACTCCTGCATCTTGCTGTTTTGTATTTTTTGGTACAGAAAACTTTGCATGGTGTATCAGCAGAAATGGATCAATATGACTTACTTCTCTGGTTGGTAAAGCCTGATCTATTTTCATGGAACCAACCCTAGATGGAAGGGAATCAACAATTTTATTTATAGTTTTTGTTTTCTTCATAATTTTATTTTTTTCCAAGTGATATACGATGTGAATAATAGTAGTAATGCCATTAATGGAGATTCAAAGTCGGTTCCAGTTGTCATATAGTGCGCAAAAAATGCGAGCACAAAGTTAAAGAAGAAACCAGCATAAGCCCATTCTTTTAATGATTTGAATTTTCCTACCCAGATTGCAGTTAGACCTAATATTTTGACTATTGCTAATGGATAAACAATATAGGTAGGGAATCCAAGGAAAGTAAATGCTTCTTGCATTTCTGCATTATTCATAATGTACATGGAAGCAGACATTAGCATCATTACCGTTAGTAAACCTGTGCTTATCCAATATACTATTTTGAAGATTTTATCTTTTTTGAGTTTCATAATTATTCTTTTTTAGGTTAATATTTGTTGTTATTATTTTAATATTTTGTTGTATGCTTTAATGCTTTTATCAAATCCCTCACTTAAAGTTTTATCTGCTATTCCTGCATTTGAGAAGTTCTCGTAAAATGAAGGAAGTGAAAAATCAGAAATTATATTTCCGCCAAAGTATGGTAGCATATTTTTCATAATGCCTAGTACGTTTGCCCCACCTCTTTCTCCTGGTGATGTTGCTAATAATAGCATTGGTTTGTTTAGCCAAATATTCTTGTTAATTCTAGATAGCCAATCAAAAAGATTTTTGAATGCAGCTGATGGTAAACCATTATGCTCAGCTAAGGAGAGAATAATACCATCTACAGAGTCTATTAACTCTTTAAATTTAACCGCATTTTCTGGAATGCTAATTTCTTCTTCAAGGTCGGAACTGTAAATTGGTA
>CAZUQY010000319.1:0-1155 GCA_964622935.1 uncultured Bacteroidales bacterium
AAAAATTATTATTGAAGATTATTCCTCCTAAAGTATTGACATTTTTTGCTTATAAACCATTACGGCTTATAAAAGACATTATGGACTCAAAAGCTAATTTCTCTTATTCACAGCAAGGAGAAGATTTAGTTGTTAGTAACATATTTAATAAAAAATGGGGTGGATTTTTTATTGATGTTGGTGCGTTTGATCCTAAGACGTATTCAAACACATATAAACTACATTTGGCAGGTTGGACTGGAATTAATATAGAACCTAATCCTGATAATTTTTCAATTTTTATGAAGAAACGTAAGAGAGATATAAATTTAAACATCGGGATTAATTCAGAAGAGGGAATTATTAATTATTATCGTTTTAATAATCCAGCTGTAAATACTTTTGACAAACAACATGCAGAAAGTTGGCGAAAAGTTAATGGGTTCATACTGAAGGATACGATTCAAATTGAAACCTATAGATTAGAGCATGTATTACAAGCAAATTTGCCACCAAATAAAGAAATAGATTTTATGACAATTGATGTTGAAGGATTAGATTACAATGTGTTAACTTCAAATGATTGGAATAAATATAGGCCAAAGTTAATAGTTGTTGGAAATGATTATTTCTCAAACATAAATTTAAAGGAAAATAGGATTTTTAAATTTATGGATTCTATAGAATATGAACTATATGATATAAGAGGCATTTCTTTGTTCTTTATTGATAAGAAGAATAAAAATAATTTTGAATAATAACTTTTTGAAATTCTTTATAAAAATAGATAGGATGCAATAACCCTGTAATTAAAGAGCTTACTGAGCGTTATGAGATTTTTAAGAGATATTATTTTAAAGTGGTTAAGAAATATCGGATTAAACAAAGAGAATATTTAATATATGATCAATAAATTAAAATCAGTTTTCTATAGTAAACATAAAAAAAAAGATTTGCAATTATTAAAAAATAATATTACAAAAATACGCCATTATACAGAAGTTTTATGTATTTATGGTTCTCCAACACAAGGTAATTGGTTAGGCATTGCAAATGCGACAAAAAGCCTTTATCCTGCAAATTCCATTGAAATCCCACAGTATTATGCAAATTCAGTTTTTACAACAAAACAGACAATAGAACTGTGTGAATTTATTAAGGAGCAAAAATTTGAGA
>CAZUQY010000319.1:1165-4165 GCA_964622935.1 uncultured Bacteroidales bacterium
AAATAATAATAAGTGGTTTTGCTTTATATCTCTTTAATTGGATTGAATTACTTCATAATAATTGTCTTATTGAAATAATTTTTCATGGCACAATTAGTGAATTTCATGATAAATCAAAACAAAACTATATAGAGAGACTGATTGATTTTGGTAAAAAGGAGAAAATTAAGCGGTTTGGATTTGTGAAAAAGGGTTTAGAAAATGTGTTTTCCTCTCTTTATCAATTTAATACCTACCACCAAGCATTGCCAGAACCTATAATCCCAGAAAATATAAAAAAAATGGATTTAGATAAATCCAAATTGCACATTGGAGTGTTTGGGGCTGATACCTTTAATAAAAACCTCCATAATCAGGTGATACATGCTTTAATGCTTGACAACACAATAATTCATGTTCTTGATAAATCAATATTTTCATATTTACAATTGGATGAAAGGATAGTTGAACATGGCAGTAATCTTACCCGTGAAAAGTTCCTTACAGTATTAGGTTCGATGGACTTAAACTTGTACATGAGTTTTAATGAATCATGGGGATTAGTTGCTTATGAAAGTGAGGCACTAGGTGTGCCGTGCTTGAAATCTATTGACACACAATATTTATCAGAAATATCAAATAAACTAAATTTGTGAGAATCCTTCATATAATACCCAGCCTAAGAAAAGGCGGCGCCGAGCGTCTTGTTCTCGATATTTGCACCAGACTTAATCAGATACCTGAAGTTGAAGTAAAACTGGTTTGTTTTTCAGATAAAAATGATTATCCAGAAATATCTATTTCAGATTTCATTAAAATAATTCCTTCATATATACAAATTTCAATTTATAAGAAAAACAAACTTCAGATTGAATCATTACAGGATTTTATCAATGAATTTAGACCAGATGTTATTCATACCCATTTATTTGAAGCAGAAATCGTTAGTCGTTCGATTTATTATCCTCTAGCAAAATGGGTTTCACATTGTCATGATAATATGAGACAATTCGAAAACTTTTCAATAAAAACAATATTTAGTAAACAACGGATTACAAATTATTACGAAAAAAACTTTCTTTTTAGACGATATGAAAAAAACGGATGGACTCAATTTATTGCAATTGGAAACGACACAAAAAAATATTTTGAGAAAACTGCAAAGCAATATCCTGTAATAAAATTACTAAATGCTATAGATATTAATAGATTCTATAAACAAAAGAAATTTAGTCACAGAACTCAAATTAGAATTACTAATACAGGTTCTTTTGTTAACAAAAAAAACCAAGCATTTATTCTTGATATTGCTCTTGAATTAAAGCTAAAAAACATAGACTTTAAAATTAATTTTTTAGGTGACGGGCCTAATAAATTAATCCTATTAGAAAAATCTAAACAATTAGGACTTGAAAATAATTTGTCCTTTCATGGAAATGTAAATAATGTTGAGGAGTTTCTTTGGAATAGCGACATATATCTTCATACAGCTACTTATGAGCCTCTTGGTCTAGTTTTAATTGAAGCAATGGCTTCTGGTCTCCCAGTAATAACATTAGATGGCAAAGGAAATCGTGATCTTATTGAAGAAGGCAGAAACGGATATATGATTTATGAACAAAATCCTCAGTTATTTGCCGACAAAATTATTGCAGTCTGGAACGACAAGCCAAAATACGCCGAAATGTCAAAATACGCACAAGAGTATGCAAAGCAGTATGATATTAAACCCTATGTTGAGAAACTGCTAGCATTATATCAAGAAGCAATTGATGAAAAACAGTAAGTAGTATGTAGTAAATAGTATGTAGCAACGCAAAACTATCGACTATTTACTACTTACTACCTCCTTTTCTTAATTAATAAAGCAGTATGACATTAAGCTGTACGTTGAGAAATTACTGAGATTATATAAAGATGCGATTGACCTTAAACAGTAATTAGTATATGGTTCTATCACCACAAACGTGCTACATACTATCTACTACCTACTAATTACTAACATTACCTACTATCTACTTCCCTAAATTTACGAAGTCAACATGAATCCTAAAAAAAACCTCATCCTCCTCTGCGACAGCTACCCTATATCCTCCGGTGAATTTTTTATCGATGATGAAATGAAAGTAATTCATACGCATTTTGATAAAATATTCGTGTTAATCAAAGAACAGGAACAAAAACAACTAAATCGTTTTATCCCTGATAATCTCGAAATAATAACATACAATTCAAATATTAGTAAAAGGCATAAACTAAAAGCAATACCTAAGATATTTTCATCTTTTTTTATCTCAGAATTATTTAGATCCATTTTCAAGTTTAAAATTAAGCCAACTCCATTATTTTTCAAAATAATTTTCATGGATATTGTTCATTCAAATATTATTATTGAGGAATTGAAAAAGGTGATTGGATCAAAAAAAATAGAGGTAGATAATACCGTTCTTTACTCATATTGGCACGATTATAAAGCACTAGCCTTGGCAAGACTTAGTATAAGGAGTGAAATAAAAACTATAGCACGCGCACACGGGTGGGATGTTTTTGCTGATAGGCATAATCCTCCATATTTACCATTTAAGAAGTTTATTATTGGTAATTTGACTGCCACTTTTTCTATTTCAGATGCTGGGCAAACAGCATTATTAAAATATACAGAGAATATTAATAAAATCAAAGTGTCAAAACTAGGAAAGATAAACAATAGAAAACCATTGTTTAACAAGATTATTCCTAGCTATACAATCTGTTCATGTAGTAATATAATACCTCTTAAAAGAATTAATAAAATAATAGATCTATTGTCAGCTCTAAAAATTGATGATATAAAATGGATTCATTTCGGGGCAGGTTACTTAATGAAAGATATTATCCTTTATGCAAAAGAAAAATTACAGAATATAGATTTTAAATTAATCTATTAGGCGATGGTCCTAATAGATTAATGCTAATAGAAAAAACTAAACAATTAGGTCTTGCAAATAATTTGTTATTTCATGGAAATGTAAATAATGTTGA
>CAZUQY010000320.1:0-4149 GCA_964622935.1 uncultured Bacteroidales bacterium
AAGATTCTGAACGTGCAATGCAAAAATGGGTAGTTTTCTTTCTGACACTAAATAAGGATTTAGTAATCCTCTTGCTTTTAAAATTGTATATTCTGATTTTTCAAGATTGAGTTTTTTGATGTGAAGGTTATAGTTGTTGTTCATACCATCAATTAATATTTCTTGAAAAACCAAATTGGAATTTTGTCCAAAAGAATTCAACCCTAATAGAATTAGTGCTACAACGAAAATCAAATTTTGAAATAAATTTTTCATATACTATTTAATTTGGTTTTTCACTAAGTTAAAAAACCAAGCTTTTTTATCAACTAATTCTTGATAGCTACCATGTTCAACAATCTCACCTTTCTCTAAAACATAAATATGATCAGCATCTTTGATAGTACTTAGTCGATGTGCAATCACCACTTTTGTTGAATTAAGATGAGCCATGTTTTGTGTTACAGTTTTCTGCGTGTCATTATCAAGTGCACTTGTTGCCTCATCAAAAAGTAATAATTTTGGCTTTTTGATTAGTGCTCTTGCAATAACAATCCTCTGTTGCTGACCTCCTGAAAGAGTTCCTCCACCTGCAGTCAAATATGTATCCATTTTTGAATCAAGATCTTCAATATCTTTATCACATCCTGCCATTCTAGAAGCTTCCCATGCCTCCTCCTCTGTGTAATTGGATGTTCCAATGATATTATATAACACCGTTCCTTCCATTATTTTTCCATTCTGCAGAACAACTCCGGTTTGATCACGAATTGTACGAATGTCAACATCTTTCATGTCTAGATCATTAAACAGAACGGTACCTGATTCATATTCTTCGAAACCAAGTAAAATTCTAAAGAGGGTAGATTTGCCAGATCCAGATCCACCAACAATAGCAACAAACTCACCGGGATTTATTTTTAAACTAATATCCTTTAAAATTAAATTCGGCATTTTACCATAGCGAAATTTTAGATGATTAATCTCAATAGCACCTGTTAACTCACCAACATCTTTTTTGTTATCATAATCTTCTATTTCGGCATCTAAAAGTGGTTCAAGCAATTCAAGTGTCGGTTTGATACTCATAATTGGAACTGTTACCATAAATGCACTAATTAAAGCTCCCTGAAAACAGAGATAAGCTGTATTAAATGCAATGAAGTCCCCAACTCTAAAACTACCCCCAGGTAAAGTAAGTAAATGATAAATTCTTAGATAAATTAAGATTATTGCTAAAATAGGAAATCCATATGTGAAAATACTAGCCACAATCAGCAGCTTTTGTTTATTAGCATAATGCACTTTCTGTTTGGAAAATTTATCAGCCCAGATATTAAAAACTTTATCTCCAGTTCCTGTCATTCTGACCTTTTTTATTCCGTTCAACATCATCATCATGAACCCAGAAATTATTGCTTGCATTCTCATAAATCCAGCAACATGTTTATATGCTAAGATACTTATTGTAAGAGTAAATGCGGCAACAATTAGACCCAATAAGAGAGCTAATAACGAAAGCCCAACATCATAGTAAAACATTAGACCTAAGTAGAACAAAGAGAATATTGCTGCGACAAGAGACCCCATTACATTTGCTGATAAAATAGTTCTAATCTTCTCTATACCCAAACTTCTCTCGGCTAAATTACCTGCATCATATTTGCTAAAAAATGGGACTTTTAGAGATAAAATTCTATCCCAAACTGCAGATTGTAATTTATAGCTTGACTTACCTTCGAAACGCAATACTGCAATTGCCTTTGCAAAATTTATAACCCCTAAAACAATTACTAATGACAGCAATAATAATCCAATGTCGTAAAGACTACTTTTCTGTCCGCCCGGAATTATTACATTAAAAATATATCCAGACATTATTGGAATGAACAAAGATAATAATGCTGCAATCACACCGAGAGTTATAAAAAAGGCAAAGTCTCTTTTTGTAAAAGCCAATGTGAATTTCAATAAATCCAGTTTGCTTAATTTTCCTTTCGGTAAAGGAGAAAAAAATGAATGTGCATTTTGTTCAATCGTGTTACCAATATTATTATCAACTTGCGTTTCCTCATTCTTTTTTCCATTGTATAAAATATATTTGTTCTTTTTCCTTATTAATGCAACTGGTGTTTTATCAGTTTTGGTATAACCCATTAAATGTCCATGATCATTTTGCCACCAATTCTCAGGAAGACTAACTCGCCTAGATCTAATATTTGAAGCTCGTAATATCTTTTTTAATCCATCCCATGATTTGCTAGCATTTGTAAAACCTTGGATGAATTCAATTCTTTCAAATTCCCCAATTATTTTACAAGTTTTTAATAGAATTACATCATCTGTGTCGCGAGGAGATGATTTATAATTTTCACTTTTCTTCCCTCCCGAATCTACAACCCCGAATAAGTTCTTATAGGCTCCATCCATAGAAACTTTCCTAAACCCATATGAGGTTTTTACCTGACGAATTGCGTTTAAGTCTGGTGCCTTTTTTTGGCTGGGTTTGCTTTGTTCTATGTTAGTCTTTTCTTTATCCATTTACAATTGAATATTCAATTATGATTCATTTACAAGTCTATAATATAATCCTTTCGTATTCTTCATTAAATCATCATGGTCCCCACGTTCAATAACTTTCCCTTTTTCTAGGACTATTATTTCATCCGAATCCCTTATTGTAGTAAGTCTATGCGCAATTGTTATTGTCGTACAATTTCTTTTCTTAAAATTCTCCATTACAGTTTTTTCTGTCTCAGTATCAAGAGCAGAAGTTGCTTCATCTAAAAATAGAATAGAGGGGTTAGTAACAAGCGCGCGTGCAATCTCAAGACGTTGTCGTTGACCTCCACTAAAATTACCTCCATCAGGGCTCAATCTTAATTGATATCCATCTGCTCGTTCCGAAATCACATCATGTATTACAGCATCCTTGGCTGCTGTAATTACCATTTCATTATCGATTGCCCGATTCCACATTGTTATATTATCTGAAATTGTGCCCGTAAAGAAAAAGGTGTCTTGATCTACCATCGAAACAGAATTTCTTAACACATCAGAATTAATATTATTTATTGAGATATCGTCATAAAGTATTTCACCTTCTGAAGAAGGGTACAATCCCGAAATCACTTTAAGGAGGGTTGATTTTCCAGATCCGGAACCGCCAACAATTGCTATTCTTTTCCCAGGGTATGTTTCTAATGAAAAGTCCTTTATTAATAAAGGTGAAAACTTACTGTATCCAAATCCTATGTTTTTGACTTGTAGATTTCCTGTTAATTTTGCATTAAAAGGAGTTATCTCACTAATTGGCTTTCTTTCAGTATCGTCGCAAAAGGCATCAATCGGTTCGTCAAGCGAATCTTTAAGATTGTTCATGTTACCTTTATTAAGCTGTATGTTACCAGTAATATCGACCATTTCTTTTACGGGCTCACTAAAATTAGAAAGAAAAGTTTGCATCGCAATAAAAACCCCGACAGTCATTTCCCCTTCTATTATTAGCAACCCTCCCAAAAGAACAACAATTACATTTGTTAGCTGAGCAAGAAAATCAGGTAAAACAGCTAATAATCTAGAGGTCTTACCCAATCGTTGATTTTCATTTATTGCAATTATCAGATTACTTGACCATAATGAAAAGAAATCATTTTCAGCACCTGATGATTTTAATGTCTCAATTTGTTGTATGCCTGTTGTAGCAGTATTAAATGTTGCTTGTTCTTTTTGAAACAAAGCCTGGTTCATTGCTGTTCGTTTGGCAGAAAAATATCTTAATGCAAAAATGTTAATTAGCATTATTGCAACCCCTGCAATGGTTAATATCCAATTATATTTAAGCATCACAATTCCATAAACAAACACTGCAACTAAACTAAGTAACATTTTTGTCAAGTCCCTAGATAAAAGTATTGCAATTGCATCGTTAAGTTGGATTCGCTTTACCGTGTCACCATCTACATGATTTTGAAAATATGTGTATGGTGTTTTTAAAATATGAATAACAAATTTGGCAGATTCAACCAAACTCATTTTAAGCTCTGTTTTTAACAGCAGCATTTGTTGAAGATAAACTAACAGACATCCTAAGACAAGAAAAACTACTAAAATGGAAATCATAGGTTTAAACCAAAACCCTTGTCTTAGAAATATGATTTCATCAAAAAA
>CAZUQY010000321.1:0-4134 GCA_964622935.1 uncultured Bacteroidales bacterium
AAATAACCATTTGTGTTTCTTTTTACTAACATTGTTTTGTCCTCCTATTATTTTATAGTTATTATAATTTTAAATTCAGTTGCAATGCTTCAAATTAAGTACCAATCGTTATTTATGGTATAAAAGTCACGAAATTACGCATGCGGCATGTCATATTGTCACTTTTACATTCAATGATATGACATATTGGCTGTTATTGAAATTGATAATAATTTTTCATCTAAATATTTTGATATTTTTATCATTAAAGTCCTACAATTGCTATTTTTACATTAAATATTTAAAACAATGAGAAGGAACATTATCGCCATTTTACTTATTCTTTCAGTAGCATTTATCAGTAATGCACAGGTATATCAATTACCAAACGGAAGTTTTGAATCATGGGACGGAAGCAATTCTGATGATGAACCTAGCTATTGGAATGCATTCCCTACTGCTCAGTGTGATCTTACTGGCCTAGCATCTTTAGGTTGCGGAACGGCTACATCTACAAGACATCAGAAATCTAACGACAACAGACTTGGAACCATCGGTAGCTATAGCTGTAAGCTATTTGCTACTGAAATAAGCATTTTAGGAAACACAGTCATTGCAAACGGAACAATTACAACTGGACAGATTCGTATTGGAAGCAGTACAGCCAGCAATCCTGAGAATTACAATATCACAAGAACATCTAATACAAGCCTAAAACAATCATTTAATGCAAAACCCGATTCTATTGTTTTTTGGGCAAAGTTTGCTTGTCCAAGTTCAACACAAAAAGCAAGAATAAGTGCAATTATTCATGACAATTACGACTACAGAGACCCAGAAAACAGCGACGCAGGAGCATCTGCTCATGTTGTTGGGAAAGCAATTAATAACTTTGCAAGAGATGATCAGGATTGGCATAGGCATTCTGTTGCATTTGACTACAACTTCTCATCAAACAATCCTCAATACCTTTTACTAACATTTACTACAAATATGGTTGCTGGTGAAGGATCTGAAAATGACTTCCTATACATTGATGATATTGAATTCATTTACAACACCAATCTTATTGGAATTTCATCTGATGGGACATTGATTGAAGACTTCTCAAATGACATCTACAGTTATTACCTTAATTCAGAATGTGGCAATACACCAATAATTACAGCGAGTCCTGAAAGCGAAAATGCATCTATCAACATTTCACAATCGGTTGGTTCTGGCCCAGCAACTGTGCTTGTAACAAACGGTGATCAGTCCAGAACCTATACTATTTATTTCAACTTTATAAATACTACTGAGATATCAGATGAAGTTTGTCAGGGAGAAATTTACACCAACAACGGGTTCAATTTAGGCATTCAAGCTATTCCAGGCACATTCTTTTACCAAGAATCATATTATGAGTCTGAAACTTGTGATAGTATCATAAACCTATCTCTGATTGTTAACCCCACTTACATTAGCGATACAAACTATATTATGATTTGTGAAACAGGAGAATATAACTTCCATGGATCCATATTAACAGAGCCCGGCACTTATGAAACAACCTTACCATCAATCAATGGATGTGACAGCACAATAATTGTCAATCTAATAGTGGGTGAATTTTACAGAACATACATCAATGAATCAATCTGTGAAGGAGACATATATAATCAAAATGGTTTTAATATGAATTCTGCTGGAACTGATACTCTTATTTATACTGCTTTAAATGACTGTGATAGTCTTGTCATATTAAATCTTAATATTAATCCAAATAATAACATAGAAATCTATGATACGATTAGCCAAGGTCAAACCTACAATGCAAATGGATTTGAAATTTTCAGCACAAACATCCCAGATGACTACACATTTCAAAACTCATTTCAAAATTTTTATGGGTGCGATAGTATTATATATCTACATCTTAACATAACTGCCACTCCCGAAGATAGCACACAAGCAGGCAATACCGAATTAGGTTTTATGTTATACCCTAATCCATCATCTGATCAAGTTATTATTAAAGCAGAAGGAACAATAGATATTGAGCTTAATTTCATTATCTATGATTTATTTGGCAAATTCATTAGTAAAGGAACAATTATTAATGATGAAACTTTTTTAAACATCAATAATTTTGCTGCAGGGATATATTTTATAAAGATTTTTTCTGAAAATGGGGATTCAAATGCCATGAAGTTTATTAAAAATTAAAATAAGTGGAATAAAAAGCATACAGATTATTATTTATAGGCATAATCCATAAGTTATTAACAAATGTTTGAAAAAAAATCAAATCTTTTATTGCAAAAAGTTTAAATTATATTATTTTTACGATTGTTATTTAGAGGGAAGCCGAAAACTCAATATTTTAGAGTAGGCAAGAATATTAAACTATACAACTATGGCAGAAGAACAAAAACCCGTTCAAAAGAAAATGATGATGGTTTTAATTTGCTGGTTCGCAGGATCATTAGGAATACACAGAATGATGATGGGATACAGTAACTGGTGGATACAGTTAATTACTTTAGGTGGATGCGGAATCTGGACTATTTATGATCTGATTATGATTCTAACCGACAAAATGGGTATGGCTGATGGAAGACCATTAGAAAAATAGTCATTACAAGAACTTAAAAATAGGGCTATCTTTTAGCCCTCTTTTTTTTTAAGATAAACCACAAAAACAAAATATTATGGAAAACACAAAAAACTGCATTAAATGTGGAGCTCAAATCCCTATGGATGCAATGATATGCCCAGTTTGTGGAGCTAATCAACAAGTTGAGCCTACACAACAAGAGCAAACACAAGTACAACAACCAGTTGTAGAACAACAACCTAATCAAAACCAAGGTAATGTGCAAACTGGTGAAAAAGAAAAAACTACTGCTCTGATTTTATGCATTTTACCATACATAGTTCAGATACATGGTCTTCATAGGTTCTATACGGGTCATATTGGAATTGGCATTATTCAACTTCTAACTTGGGGTGGTTGTGGTATTTGGACATTAATCGATTTAATCCAAATCATTTCAGGAAACTTTAAAGATGCTGAAGGAAGACCACTCAAAGGGTAAAAGTTTATTTATAAGAATATTTTTACCTTACATAAAAAGAAATATAGTAATAGCCGGCATTGCCGGTTATTATTTTATCGCACTAATGTTATACATTTTTGCAGAAGTTGATATTTTAATACCATGCATATGGTACACATTATTTGATGTCAGATGCCCCGGTTGTGGTCTGACAAGAGCTTTTATCCATTTGTTATCTTTAGATTTCAGTGCTGCCTGGGATTCAAACCCACTAATTTTTATCGTACTTCCTGGCATGAGTTTTTATATCATTAAAGATTTTGTGCAATTTGTAAAGAAAAACAAATAACTATTTGATGGAAATCACTAACTCAACAGCAATAATATTTTTAATCTCGGCTATTCTGTTTGCAATAATTTCTTTTCTTTTAATCCGAAAAACTAAAATACAATTATCTTTAATCATACTTGTCTTGTGTGGAATAATGCTAAAACTTGTCGTTTCATCTGACAATTTCTTGCATGATCATGATGAAACATTTCATGCATTAGTAGCAAAAAATATGATTAAAAACCCATGGGAGCCAACATTATACAAAAATCCCGTTCATAAAATAGATTATACAGACTGGGCAGCAAATCATATATGGTTACACAAACAACCTGTACCATTATGGACTATGGCATTAAGCCTTAGAACTTTTGGCATTAATGAAATAGCCATTAGAATTCCTTCAATCCTTTTAACTTCAATATGCATTTGGTTGATATTCTACATATCTCTTTATTTCTTCAATAATAAAGATAGCTTACAATATGCATGGATTGCAGCATTCTTATTCACATTTAACGGATTAATTATCGAACTCACAGGTGGACGAGTAGCTACAGATCATTACGATGTGTTTTTTATGTCATTTATTTTAATTGCAATATTTTTCAGCATTAAACAAATAACATCCCAAAAAGCTCATTACAGCATACTCACTGGCATTTTTATTGGACTTGCAATTTTAACTAAATGGTTACCATCATTAATAGTTTTTCTCATTTGGTTTTTACTAATTTGGGAATCAAAGAAATTCAAATCTGGACAAATTGCATTAAATGTTTT
>CAZUQY010000322.1:0-4130 GCA_964622935.1 uncultured Bacteroidales bacterium
TTTTTGAAAATGTAAAACTAAATAATAGGACAGAGTTCAGATTACACTCCCTCAAGTTGTACCTATAAAGGGAATTGGGTGAACGACCTTAAAAGTGGTTATGGAGTGAATGTTTGCTATGAAGGACGTGTGGAATATGATGGATATTGGAAATACGATGATTATGAGGGGCAGGGTACCCTCAAATGGTTTTCACATGAATTTATTGGTAATTGGAAAAATAGTTCTAAGGAGGGTGCAGGTACCTATATTGCCCCTGATGGAGATACTTTGAAGGGTATTTGGAAAGACGATGCATATCAACAACTTGTCAAAAAAGATGTTTATGAGGATTCCAGAGATGGCAAAGAATATGATATTGTTATTATTGGCAATCAGACTTGGTTTGCTGAAAATATTGCTTATGAACCTGAGGATGCTGAGCTTTATAAGCATCCAGAGGATTCTAATCAGATAGCTTACAATTGGGAAACTGTAAATACTGTGTGCCCGTCAGGGTGGCATTTGCCTACAGTTGTTGAAAGCGATATTCTAGAAGTCGTTTGTGGTTATGATGCAGAGGTAAACCTGAAATCATCAAATGGCTGGGTGAATGATGGAAATGGAAACGATTCTTACGGATTTAATATTTTGCCCTTTGGTGTTAAAACTGAATATAGCGATAAGGGTGATTTTAATGATTATGGTTCTGAAACCTGTTTTTGGTTGGTTGATACCGAAGATGGATCTGGAGATTCAAGGATATGGAACCTTACTGCGAAAGATTATAGTTTGAAGCTAGATACAAAATACAGCATTTTTAATTTTGCCCGCTGTTTGAAAGATTAAATATTAATCGAGTGAAAATTTAATAAATTTGATATACTTTAACAAATTCAAATACATAAAAAAAAACATATGAGCTATAAATCTATTATCCTTAAAAATGAATACGAATTTATTGGCGAAATTATTTTAAATCGTCCTAATGACTTAAATACATTTAATAATACATTGGCTATTGAGCTAAATCAAGCCCTCTTAGAACTAGATAAAAATGATAACATTAGAGTGATTATAATTAAAGGAACTGGTAAGCATTTCTGTGCAGGAATCGACCTTAAAGAATTTTCAGGTAAGAATGTGTTACAATACAAAGAATGGATTCAATGTATGGAAAAACCTTTAATCACAATAAGTGAAATAAAAAAGCCTGTTATAACTCAAGTTCATGGTGTTGCTGCTGCAAACGGTGCTGGTTTGGTTGCTGCCTCTGATTTGTCAATTATTTCTGAAGATTCTCGAATTGGCCTAACAGCAATAAAAGTTGGCTTGAATTGTATTGGCCCTATAATTCCAGTTACTCGTTCTGTAGGTAGAAAAAAAGCCATGGAACTATTATTTTTCGGAGAACTAATAGACGCTGCTGAAGCATTAAGAATTGGTTTGGTAAATAAAGTTGTTCCATCTGTAGAACTGGAAAAAGAAACAATAATATGGGCTACGAAATTAGCTGAGAAAAGTCCTATAGCTTTACAAATCGCAAAGAGTGCTTTTTATTCTGCTGCTGATTTAGACTATCATAAATCGTTTGAATATATGAACGAAGCTTTTGCAAGCTTATGTAGTACTAACGATGCACAAGAAGGTGTTGATGCTTTCAAAAACAAAAGAAAACCTACTTGGAAATTGCAATAATCAAAAATAATATCAAATTTATCACAAAAATATAATATTACTGCAAATCTAAAGGTAATGCGGACAGTGGTTCTAAAAGTTCATGAGTCGCAAATCCGTTAAATGCCAAATTTTAAACTTGCCTTTATTGCAAAACAATTGTCTATTTTTTAAATTTGCGATAACTATCAATGAGAATAACGAGATTATGGCTGTTAAATTTGATTCAAATAATTACACTTGTTATCTTATAGGAAAAACAAGTCTTTTAATCCAATGCTGTGAACTGTTATTTGCAAGAGGCTGGATTGTGCATGGAATTATCTCTCTTGATCCAGAAGTTCTAAATTATGCAAGAAAAAAACATATCCCTGTCAAGGATGAAACTACTTCCTTTCTTTATTTTCTGAAACAGACTTCATTCGATTATTTGTTTAGCATCGCTAATGAAGTTATTCTTGATAAAGAGGTTTTAAATACACCTCAAAAACTGACAATTAATTATCATGATTCCCTGCTGCCTTTTGGTGCAGGTGTTTTTTCAACCAGTTGGGCTATTTTGGAAGAAAAAAAGGAACATGGTGTTAGTTGGCATATAGTGGAGGAAGGGATTGATACCGGTGATATCCTTGCACAGAAGAAAATTGTTGTTGACGAAAAGGAAACCACAATTTTATTAAATGCCAAGTGTTATCTGTCTGCCATTGAAAGTTTTGATGAAATGGTGGGTCAGATCGAAGAGGGAATTCTTATTTCTATCAAACAGGATTTAACAAAACGAACCTATCATTCACTTTGTAAAAGACCTTTGCATATTGGTGTCCTTGATTTTAGAAATTCAAAAAAGAAATTGGATTCTTCATTAAGGGCTTTTGATTTTGGTGATCAGTACGACAATAAATTTTGCACACCTAAGATTTTGGTTGGTGGTAAATTCTTTATTGTGAAAAAGTATAGTTGGAAGAAATTACCCGAAAAATCCAACGGTTCATATATTTCTAATGCTGATGCTAATTCATTAGATTTAATGGTTGACGATCATATATTGTCGATAAAACAATTGTTGGATATTGATGGTGAAAAAGTAGAGTTGTCAGATGTAATCAGTGAGTTTGAATTAACTAATGGTTCTGCCTTATCAATTCCTGATGAATTAATCTTTTCAGATATTCACAATTGTTACGAACAATTATGTAGAAAAGAGAATTATTGGATAAAGAAATTGTCTGATTTAAATCTGGTCGAATTTCCATTTGTTTACAAAAAAGATGAATTATTAAAGACTGATTCATATTCACTTTTGAAGTATGATTTGAATGAAAGAATTTGGAATTTTAGTAAAAATATTACCAATGATAATGTAGATATAAATTTATTCAGCTTGTTATTAATATATATTTCCTGTTTACTTGATTGCACTAAATTTGATATTTGGTATAAAACTAATTCGCTATATAGCTTGACCCCCAATTTGTTTTCTTCATTTGTACCAATGGCATGTGAATTTGATAAAGGAGGCTCCATTATTAATAACCTGAATGTTTGTATTGAACAGGTGAAAGAAACTCTTATACATGAGACTTATACTAGAGATATTTCCACCCGAATAAAAACATTGCAATTACAGAATTTAAAAAGCAAAGTAAAAAACATTCCCTTTTTTATTGGATGGGGAGAAAATCTGGAAACATTCAATTCCGATCGACAGGTCGAATGGGGAATATTAATTTCATCACAATCAAAAACAATAACTCTTGTTTTTAAGGAGCATGATCAAAATAGGCAAATTGCCGAAAGGTTCTTTCATCATTTTGACACTTATATGCAATCTGTTATTAGCAATAATGATAGGAATTACAAAGACATATCGTTGTTAACCAGAGAGGAATTGGCTAAATCTACGATTGAAAGAAATAGTTTAAAAGTTGATTTGCCTGTTGATGTTTGTTTGAATGAGTTAATAGAACAGTGGGCACTTAAAACACCAAATGAAATAGCCATTGTTCTAAAAGATAATCAAATAAGCTACCATGAATTAAATGAAAAGGCGAATAAAATTGCTGCTTACTTAATAGCTAATAAAACAGGTTTGGGCGATAAGGTTGGCATCTTAATGGATCGCTCCATAGATATGGTAGTATCTTTCTTAGCTATCATGCAAACCGGAGCGGCTTATGTTCCACTTGATAAGGATTTGCCAGAATCTCGTTTAAATTATATGATCGATGATTCAGGAATCAAAATTCTAATTATTGGTGATCAGGAAATCAATTTTACTTACCCGATAACGATAGTGAGTTTTGAGGAAATTTTAAAAAAAACAATATCTCATGAAAATAATTTCCCAAAAGTTTCGAGTAAAAATCTTGTATATATTAAATACACCTCTGGTTCCTCTGGAAAACCCAAAGGGGTGATGATCTCACATAAAAATGTAGTCGATTTCCTTTTTAGTTATCAAAAAGTAGTAAATG
>CAZUQY010000323.1:0-4119 GCA_964622935.1 uncultured Bacteroidales bacterium
ATTTATATATGCAACCATTAAATTTGGATCTAAAATTATTGCTTGATATAAGTCTGAAATTGCATTATTAAATTGGTTCAACATCAAATGATCAAGTCTGCGATTATAGTATGCCGAAGAGAAATTAGGTTTTAATTCCAATGTCTTTGAATAATCTGCAATAGCTTCCTCGTACTTTCTCTGCTTGCTAAAAACTAAACCTCTGTTATAATAAGCACTTACATAATCAGGACTTATTTCAATGGCAGAAGTATAATCATTAATGGCATTTTCTAAATCTAATATTTCCGAATAAACATTTGCTCTGTTATAGAAAACAATTGAGTACATATCCGAAATTTCAATCGATTTTGTATAGTATTCGATTGCTATTTGCCAGGTTTCTTCTAGGTTGTAGGCCATTCCCAGATTTGCGTTAGATCTAGCTTTGTTAGGCGATTTGCTTACAACATCTGTCCAAAGACTGATTTCATTTTTCCAAACTTTATTCCTTTGATAAGTGAGGGTAGAAAGAACAATTATGATAGAAGCAAAGAATATGTATGCCAATGTTTTTGATTTATGGGATAAAATCTGAAAAAGTGCAGTAGTAAATACTAATGTAATTCCAAAAGATGGTAAATATGTGCGATGTTCAAAAAAATAGGTCGGGTAGGAGTATTATACTAGCTTCTATTGCAATTGTAATATAGAACCAAAAAAATCCAAACGAAATAATTCGATTTTTATTAAATAAATATATTGCTAAAGCATTCTGTCGTTGAATGATATATGTAACCGATTGAGTTGCGAGTGGATGAACAACAAAAATAATAGCTATTATCAATGCAATCTGCTTTTTATAAGCAGATATCTTATAATTAGAAACTGCAGGGGAACTAAAAATCAATATGCTGAGAAAAAATATTAAGAACCCGTTTAAAATAAAAATTATAACATTTTCAAGGTGATAATAAAAGACATCTAATTGATTAAAATGATAATTTACAACAAATGTAAACATGCTTATCGGTCGATTTGCACTAAATGACCACCACGATTCTACATTATTAATGTTTTGGATCTTTGTATTATTTACGATGTTGTCATAATCGTCAAAATGAAAAGAGCAATTAAATGAATTTGAATAGACGATTAAAGCCAGAGCAGCGATAATAAATAAAGCTGTTAAGTAGTGGCTATTAATTTTTTATCCATTTTTGTCTCCCCATTATGTTAAATATCAATTCATATTAAATATTACGAATTCCAGATTTTGTTTTGCTCCTGGATATTCAGGATTATTATTTACAACTATCTGGAAGTCATTTCTTGATTCCTCCCACATTTCCAGTTTCAAATAAACAACGCCACGTCCGAAATAAATGTTTAGATTGCCGGAATCAACGCTTAATGCCTTAGAATAATCTTCAATTGCAGATTTGGAATTGCCTAGATTATCTTCAGCCACAGCTAGATTATAATATCCATTAGGATATTGGGGGTTTAATTCTGTGGTTTTCTTGAAGTCTGTAAGAGCTTTGTTCCAATCACCTAAATTTGCATAAGCAACTCCTCTGTTATAAAATGCATCAGTAAAATCATTATCAATTTCAATTACTCTGTTATAATCAATAATTGCGTTTTCCCATTTAGCAAGGGTGCCATAGATAACTCCACGATTCCATCTAGCTAAAACAAAATTAGGATTTATCTCTAAAGCTTTATTTAAATCTAGTAAAGCGAAGTCAATTTTTTGCTGATTTGCATATATTGTTCCTCTATTTGACCAAGCAATCGAAAATAGAGAGTCTAATTCAACTGCTTTTGTGTAATCAGCGATTGCATTGTCAATTAGTCCCATTTTATCGTAGGCATTCCCTCTGTTACCATAAGCACGTGCTTTTGTTGGAGACTTTTTTACTACGTCATCCCATAATGATAGGTCAGTTTTCCAGACTTTGTTTCTTTGAAATGTGAGATATGAAAATATCAGAATAGGCAGAACGAATAAGGCAAGTGTGATGTTCTTATTTTTATTCCATAGTAGATAATAAATAGCTGTAACCACTGCTATAAAAAATCCAAATGAAGGAAGATAAGTTCTATGTTCAAAGATAATATCACTTAAAGGAATAAAACTTGATTCTATAGATATTGTGATAAAAAACCATGCTATTCCAAATGAAATAATCCGATTTTTGTTATAGAGAAGAAATGACAATCCAGCCAGCAAGCTTAAAAATAGAAATCCAAAGATTGTACGTAATTCAAAAAAACTATTTGATATTTGATAATCATAGTCAAGGTTCTGATTGTATGGTACAAAGAGAAGTTGAATGTATTTTGCAATAACGCTAAACTGTGTAAGGAAATAGTTTTTTTGAGTCACTATTTCGTTACTTCCCATTGCCTGAGAAGGCAAAATAGAATCAAAAATCGCTGTTCCAAATTTAAAAAAGGTGATGCCACCTAAAGCAATTATCAAGGCTGCGACAATATATAATTTGTAGTTTTTAAAATTGAACAATTTTTCATTTTTCCTGATAAAGAAAATTTCAGCTAGAATAATAACTATTGGAGTTGTGTAAGCATTTTCTTTTGAAAGTACAGCAATAATAAATGATACAATTACTCCAGCATAAGTCAATATTCTTTTTGTTTTGCTAATATCTGATATCCTTGCATATAAATATAAGCAGACAGACAATAGATAAAACAATGTTGCCATAGCAGCTTGTCTTTGAACAATGTATGTAACTGGATTGTGTGGCGAGAGGGTGTGACACAAACAAGAGCGCAACAATGGCTGCAATAAGTTGTTTATGTTTTATTATCCGATAATCACTCAATCCCGGTGATGAAAACAAGAGCAAAACCAGCCAGAAAACTAAAAACGCATTTGTTATATGAATCCCAAAATTTACGATGTGATAATAAAAAACATCTAGTTCGTTATAATGATAATTCAATACAAAAGTTGCCATGCTTAGAGGGCGATTAGCACTGTAATTCCACCACGCATCAAAATTATTTATGTCATGGATAGCTTCATTGTTAACAATATTATCAAAATCATCAAAATGGAATGCGCAATCAAAGGAATTAGAATAAGCTATCAGACCAGTAACGAAGATTATCGCAAAAACAAATATATTGTGAAAGCGTTTTTTTGAGATTTGTTTCTTATGAGAGTTTTTTGCCAATTTTTTATGTTTTAAAAATCAAAAATAACAAAACTTTGGGATACATATTTATGCTTATGAAAATTCCTTACATAATTTTTCTGCAGATTTTTCCCAGCTATATTCTTTTGCTTTTGCAAATCCGCGTTTAACAAGCTCCTTTTTGTAATCAGGATTTGTTAAAACTTTATTAAATCCATTGACAATACTATCTATATTATAAGGATCTACATAGCAGGCTGCATCACCAAAGATTTCACGAAAAACAGGTATGTCTGATAAAATCACAGGGCATCCAAATGACATTGCTTCAAGAGGAGGGATGCCAAAACCTTCGTATACTGATAGATATACGAATGCTTTTGCATTTTTGTATAATTCGGCAAGCCTTGTGTCAGACACATACCCAATGGAATTAATCTTAACATCTTCGGATTGTTTAAAATTAAACATCGGAGAACTTATCCCTACTAAAATAAGCTTAATATCTTTTGAATTATATTTTTTAAATGCTTTATAGATAGAATCTATATTCTTTCGTGGGTCTAAAGAAGATACGCTTAATATATAGTTTTTCTGTACTTCTTGACAATCCTTGTCTGAGCAAAAAATTGATTTTGAAACAGCATTATGAATTATTGTGAATTTTTCATCAGGGATGTTTAACCATTTTTGTATTTCAGATTTAGAAAACTCACTTACTGTTATGATTTTCTTTGACCTACGAGCGAAAATAGGAGTGATGAACCTATAATAAAGGCTGTAATACCATGCAAACCATTTAGGATTTGTTTTGAAAGAGATGTCATGAATGGTAACTATGCGGTTTTTATAAAAGAGTGGTCCGGGACTGCCAAAGTTTACAAGTAAAGGGTTCTTAAATTTTAAGAGATATAATAAAAGACAGATATGTTCCCATAAAACACCCGAAAGTAAACCGAATTTAATAATCTTA
>CAZUQY010000324.1:0-4107 GCA_964622935.1 uncultured Bacteroidales bacterium
TTTCCTGTATCATCTTTTATTAGTAAGAAGTATACACCTGAATTAAAAGTGCTTAAATCTAAGCTTATTTTGTCATTTACAGAAGTTTCAAGTACAGTTCTTCCTGTAATATCTTTTACAGTAAGTTTTTCCATCTCAACGCTAATGTTTATTTCAATATTCACAAAGTCTGTTACTGGATTTGGAAAGATAGAAATGTAAGCTTCTGTTATATCAATAAAGCTTGGGTCGTAATCTGGATCCCAAATAGCATCAGCCCATATAGGATTGTCAATAAATGGATTTCTATTATTTTGGTAATCATGAACAGCGTTATTTCTGTTAACTTCTTTTGCAGAAACAGGATCATCATGATGCCAGTCCAATAATAGATTTCTTGCCCATGTTGAGAAATTGTCACCAGAGAGCATGTAGCTGTCCCAATTGTTTATTTTGTCTTTGTAGCAGGTTAGCATGTAAAAATAAGATCTGGCAAAATCACCCTTATATTCATCAATAGGTTCGAATACAGTTCCTGAGTAACCCGGATAGTTGCAAGTCCCTCTTTTTGATCCGTTAGTTGATGTCCATGACGCTGATCCGACTTCACCATATGGATAGGCAGATCTTTGACCATTAGTGTAACCATCTGTTGGATAGAGATGAAATAAGTCTGAGTACATAGGAGAAGCATCGTTGAACCAACTTTTTGGGAAAGAGTGCTCTCTGTTGTAACATGATCCTTCGCCTGAATAATTTCCACATTGGTCAGCAGCAGTGAAATTATATTCATAGGCAGGAGTTCCACCTGGTACATCAGAATACATATCCCATACCTTGCCATTAGACTTTTTGTCAGTATCCTCAAATGCATCATGCAAATCGTCATAAGATTCTACATTTACATCTTTAATAATTAAATATAATGCATTACGTAATTGTTCGCCCTCAAGACCCTCTGCATTATCATAATATCCTGCAGGTATTTGAGAAAATGCAGTGATACTTATAATTAACAAGATAATTCCTGTTACAAGTTTTAAAAGTAGTTTTTTCATTCTTTTATGTTTTTCTATCGACGATAATATAGTTATTCGACCGATTTTATTTATATCATATTCGTACTTACAAAGTTAATGCAATTTTCTCAATAATAGTAGGATAAAACCTGTATTCTAACTCATGAACCTTGCTGGCAATAGAATCCGGAGTGTCATTTGAGTCAATTTTTATTGACTTCTGCGAAATAATTTGCCCTTCATCATATATTTCATTTACATAATGAATTGTAATTCCAGTCTCTTTTTCTTTATTTGCATGCACTGCTTGATGCACTGCTTCTCCATACATTCCTTTTCCTCCATATTTTGGCAATAATGCAGGGTGGATGTTTATTATTTTATCTGGAAATGTTTTTATTAAATTGCTTGGGATTAGCCATAAAAATCCAGCTAAAATAATTAAAGTGGTGTTTTTTTGCTTTAAATAGCTTAAAACTTTATCAGATTCATAAAAATCAGGCTTGTTAAACACCAAATAGTTAATTTTTAATCTTTTTGCTCTTTCAATAACATATGCATTCTCTTTGTTGCATAAGATACAGCAGATTTCAATTTGAGTACTTTTGCTAAAATACTTAACAATGTTTTCTACGTTAGTGCCTGAACCAGAGGCAAATAGGGCTATTTTAACATTTTCTTTCATAATCACTAGTTTTTATTTGCAAAGAGCCTTGACAGCCAGGCACTTATGCAAAATGTTGATAAATTAATCATTAAAAGTGTTGACTGTAATGAATCATTTTTGTTAATTTGCATCGCAAAAGTAATGAATTTATTAATTTTAACTTATTAATTATGTCAGACATTACATCAAGAGTAAAAAGTATTATCGTTGATAAACTAGGTGTTGACGAAACAGAAGTAACTCCAGAAGCAAGTTTTACAAATGACTTGGGAGCAGACTCATTAGACACAGTAGAATTGATTATGGAATTTGAAAAAGAATTTGAAATTTCAATTTCTGATCAGGATGCTGAAAAAATTGGCACTGTCGGTGATGCGATAACTTACATGGAAGCTAACGTAAAGTAATCAATTGTTTCATAAAACATTACTAGTATGATTTTGAAAAGAGTAGTGGTTACCGGTTTAGGGACTTTGTCGCCAGTTGGTTCGAACAAGGATGAAACTTGGGAGAACGTAAAAAATGGTATCGGTGGATGCGATTGGATAACTCATTATGATGCTAGTAAGTTTAAAACAAGATTTGCTTGCGAAGTAAAAAATTACGACCCTATAAAGTACTTTGATAGAAAAGAAGCGAGGAAAATCGATAGATTTACTCAATTCGCACTTATTGCAGCTGACGAAGCTATCATTGATTCTGGATTAGATCTAGAAAGCATTGATATGGAATCTACAGGTGTGATATGGGCATCAGGTATTGGGGGAGTCGAAACTTTTTATCAGGAAGTTAAGGGCTATATCGAGGGTGATTACACTCCTCGATTCAGTCCTTTTTTCATTCCAAAGATTATTTCTGATATTGCAGCGGGACATATATCTATGAAATATGGATTTATGGGACCAAATTATTGTACTGTTTCTGCATGTGCGTCCTCGACAAATGCAATTATCGATTCGTATAATATTATTCGTTTGGGAATGGCCGAAACTATGATTACCGGTGGTTCCGAAGCAGCTATTAACGAAATTGGTATGGGTGGATTTCAGTCAATGATGGCAATATCTTCAAATAACGATGAGTATAAAACAGCATCTAGACCATTTTGCAATACCCGTGATGGATTTGTTATGGGCGAAGGTGGTGCATCTCTTATTCTCGAAGAATATGAGCATGCAAAAGCCAGAGGTGCAAGAATTTATGCCGAAATCGTTGGCGCAGGAATGTCTGCTGACGCTCATCATTTAACAGCTCCACATCCTGAAGGAAGAGGTGCTGCAATTGTAATGAGAAATGCAATTAAGGATGCAGGTATTAGCTCAGATGAAATTGATTATATCAATGTTCACGGCACTGCAACTCCTAGAGGAGACCTTTCTGAACTCTTAGCAATTAAGAAAATTTTTGGTGAGCATGCTTATGATATCAACATTAGCTCAACAAAGTCAATAGTCGGACACTTATTAGGTGCTGCCGGTGCAATTGAATCTATATTTTGCATTCTTGCAATGAGAGATAACATTGCTCCTCCAACTATAAATCATCAAGAACAAGATCCTGATATTGATCCTAAACTAAATCTTACTCTTCATAAAGCACAGAAGAGAGAAATAAAGTATGCCTTAAGCAATACTTTCGGTTTTGGTGGACACAATACTTCAGTGATTTTTAAAAAAATTGAAGAATAATTTATACAATGTTTTTCTTTCTCAAGAAAACAGGCAAAGAAGATAAAATACTGTTTAATAAACTAAAAAAGATTATTGGCTTTAAACCCAATAGTCTTTTTTATTATAAGCAGGCATTGCGGCATGCATCTGCTGTTGTTAAAGATAGCGAAAGGTCTAGTAATAATGAGAGACTGGAATTTGTAGGTGATGCTATTATAAGTGCAATCGTAAGCGATATTCTTTTTAGTTATTTTCCAAAAGCTAATGAAGGTAAATTATCTATTTTACGATCAACAATTGTTAATCGTAAAGCACTAAACCAAATTGCACATGATTTGGAAATCACCGAATTGATGGAATATAGACAATCTCCCGTTAATATAATGAAAAATATGGGCGGAAATACATTTGAAGCCTTGGTAGGGGCAATCTATTTTGATCGTGGTTATAATTCTTGTATTAAATTTATTAATGCAATAATAAATGATTTTTTTGATTTGGATAATCTTATTAAGCAAAATCCTGATTATAAATCTAAACTATTGCAGTACATACAAAAGCATAAACTTGAGCTTTTAATCGATACTTTTGAGAATGCCGAAGTGAATGAAAAAAATCAGCATTTTGTTTGCGAAGTTTGTGTTGACAATGTTTTTGTTGCATCAGGTAAAGGGTGGTCTAAGAAAGATGCAGAACAAAATGCTTCAGGAAACACTTTGCAAAAAATCAATATCTATCGAATAGAAAAAAAATGAAGTTTTACTTAATATTG
>CAZUQY010000325.1:0-4105 GCA_964622935.1 uncultured Bacteroidales bacterium
AATGGGGTTTGCCTACATTTTTTTTGGACAAGCTCTAATGCATCCAAGCCTGTGAAACCTACAAGATTGTAATCTGAAAGAATAATATCCGGGGTATACTCATCAATTGCCTTACTAAAATCATCAAGATCAGAAACATGTTTGAACTGATATTTAATAGTAGTTTTTGAAATTTGATGACGGATTAATTCTACATCATTTAAGTTATCTTCTAAAAGCAATATTTTAACTATTCTTTCCATGCTTGTTCATTTATAATGATTCATTTATAAGAAGCCAATAAAGACCTAAAGCTGATACCGCTTCGGAAAAACTATCAAAATTTATCGGTTTTACTACATAAGAGTTTACACCATAGTTGTAGCTTTCTATCATGTCCTTTTCTTCGCGCGAAGATGTTAATACAACTACAGGAATAGCTCTTGTGTTCTCATCTGCTTTTAACCTTTTCAGTATTTCAAGTCCGCCAACTTTTGGAAGTTTAAGATCTAATAGAATTACTTTTGGCTTTTCTTTCACATCTCTATCAGCATAACGTCCTGTAGCAAAAATATATTCCAAAGCTTCTTCTCCATCTTTTATAATTTGAATGCTATTTGCAACATTGTGTTTTTTTAGAGCCCTTAAGGTTAATTCTATATCACTTGGGTTGTCTTCAATGTATAGTATTTCCAATGTTTTCATAATTCATTTATTTTAGTTTCTAATTTATATTGTGAAAAAGAATGTAGTTCCAATATTCATTTCTGATTCTACCCAAATTTTACCTTCATGTTTGTGAATAATTCGTTGGACAATTGACAAGCCTATGCCGGTTCCTGGAAATTCTTCAATACTGTGTAAACGCTGAAAAACATCGAATATTTTCTCGGCATACTTCATGTTAAACCCAATCCCATTATCTTTAACATAGAATATATTTTCATTATCTTGATTGATATATCCAACTTCCACTATAGCATTTTTAAGCTTGCTTGTAAATTTTATTGCATTCGACATCAAGTTTAACATTACATGGTATATAAGATTCTCATCAGCATTTATGCTAGGTAAATTCATGATTTTAATTGAGATTTCTCGATCTTGAACATCTGCTTGCAATTCACTTTTCACTCTTTGCACTATTGCAGATAAGTCAATCTGTGATTTTTGCAGTTCTTTTCGGCCCATTCGTGAGAAATTAAGTAAATCATTTATTAGGGCACCCATATTTTCTGCGTTATCTTTAATAAGGCCGATATACCGATTTGATTCCATATCCATCTCTGTACCGTAATCTTCCTTAAGGATTTGTGAAAATCCAACAACAGCCCTTAAAGGTGCCTTTAAGTCGTGTGATACTGAATATGAGAATGCTTCAAGTTCTTTGTTCACAGATTCTAATTCAGCCGTTCGACTTTTTACTCGCTCTTCAAGGTTTTCATTTATTTTTTTTATTTCAGTCTCTGCCTTCTTTAGCTCAGTAATATTTGAAGCTGTAGATGATATACCAATAGGGCTTCCAGATTCGTCGGTTAGCATTGATAAGCTAACAAGAACAGGTATTTCAGTTCCATCTTTCTTTCGTCGAAGTCCTTCTATATTTCGAACTGCTTTTCCATTCCGGCATAACTTTAATAATTCATCTGCTTGAATATGTTTTTCTTCTGGCACAAGCAGTTTGATTGATCTTCCAAGCAATTCTGCTCTGCTATAACCATACTCTTTTATTGCTTGCTCGTTCATTTCCTGAACAATTCCATCTAAATTTTCTATTATCGTAGGAACCGTTGCTTCTAAAAACACCTTAGAAAGTTTTCTGATTTCAATCTCTGCAAATTTACGTTCGGTGACATCTATAAATGTAGCCAAAACACCTTCATCAGTTGTAATACCTGCTATTATTATTATCAACTCACTACCATTTTTACAAGTCACAGTATATTCAATAGACTCTATATCGCCTCCTTCTATTCTTGCTTCTTCAACAGCATCATTCCATGTATTCAATACCCATTCTCTATATTTTTTATCAGGGTAAGCTTTTATCCACCAATCATTAAGGGTTGGAATATCTTCATTGAAATAACCAAATATTTTAGTGAAGCGATCGTTAGTGTAAACAATATTACCGTCATTATCAACAAGACATAAGGGTAAAGGCGTTGATTTTATTAAAATTCGGTATTTTTCCTCACTCAAATGCAGTTCGTTTTCTGCTATCTTACGTTCTTCTTGCTTAATAGAAATTTGATTTATCAAATTATTAAATCCATCATAAAGATGCCCCACTTCATCATTGTTGCGTTTTTCAATTCGTTGAGAAAAATCGTGATTTCTTGCAATCTTATCAAAATGATTTTTCAAGTTTATTATAGGTTTCGAAATATAGTGTTGCATTCTAATGGCCAAAAATATTGCTAATATGTCCAACACAATGCTTAATAAAATAAGAGTTATAATAATTCTCCTTTTTGCGATTCTAAGAGGTTTAGAATTTGCCTTTATATAAAGGGTTCCATACTTTTCGTTTTGAAACAACACTGGTTCATAAATATGAAAGTAAGCATCTTCAAGAATACTATTTTGTTGCTCAGTAAATATAGGAATGTCTTTTTTATTTAATGTCTCCGGATATGTTGCAAATATGGTTCCATCCTTGTCGAATAAACAAGCCATTTCAATAGTTTTAATGTTTTTAAGATGCAATAATGCTTCTGTTGCCTGCTGATCATCTCCAAATGTTAAGGGCACTACACAATTATTGGCTACAAGTTTGGTGTTTAAAACCAAATTGGTTTGAATTTCTGATTTAATTCTCTTTATATCCCATATGGCTATAAATGTAAAACCTATACTTTGGATTAAAAAAATTATCGATAAAATAATTATAATTATCTTATTCTTTATTGACAGATCCTGTATGATTTTAAATCTAGTCATCTGTTTTTACAATTTTTGCTGAAGCAAACAGGAGGCTGCTAACTTTCAGTCCTGATTTTTCTATAGCGTCTTGGTTAATTTCATATCGTATATAATTATCATCAGCATACATATTAATGTGTACACCCTTGGCACAAAACCCTCTTGAATCAGATATAGTCAGAATTGGGTATTTATTGGTAAATGCAAGAATTTCTTTGAGTCGTTTCTTTTCAGAACTCGAAATAAATACTAGGTTTACTTTAGCTAAATCTTCTATTTTATCAGTATATATTATCTCTACATTTTGATTTTTGATTTTAGTTCCATCAAATAACTTGTCGAGTGAAGTATTAAATGGATTTTTACCAATAACTGCAATTTTGAATGTGTCACTCTCAATATTATTAGGCCATTCAACAAAACGTGTAAAACGCTCAATAAATGCAGCTTTATACTCATACTCTGATACCTGAGCATGTATTGAGCCTGCGAATAGAAGGAGTAAAAGCAATATTTTATATTTGTTTGTTTTCATTGGAATGTAAATAATATTAAAATTTTGCTTTTAAGGTAATGCCAAAAGTGCGTGGTTCTTCAACGAAACCAATTTGTCTTGGATATTGCCTGTTGTTTCCCTCTTCCCAATACTGATAAACATACCTTATGTGGTTGACTGCAAATAAATTCATTACCCATGCGCTCAATACCATGTTTACATTACCAAGTTCAAAACTATAAGATGCTGAAACATTTGATGTGAAAGAAGGCTTGGAATAACCTTTATCTAATAAATCATCGTATATATTACTCATTTCTTCTTGAGTTTCTATACTGCCGTAAGTATTGTGTGCAGACATAAACATATTTAACATATCGGTCTGTCCATAATTTGATGCAAATCTAGAATTGAAATGAATATAAATGGATTTGTTGATTTTATAAGATGTAACAAGTTTAATCTGATGCTGTGGGAAATTATTGATTCGGTTGGCTCCTGCATCAATAAGCGGAATATCAAGACTATCTATACCAATGTTTGAAAGGTAGGCATTAAAATTGTATTCAGGATTCCATTCTAATTGCTTGATAAAAGTGTAGCTTACAGCAATGTTGAAATTCTTCAACTTATACGAAAGGTCGGCCTCAAAACGGGAGTGTAATCTGAACTCTGTCCTATTATTTAGTTTTACATTTTCAAAAA
>CAZUQY010000326.1:0-4088 GCA_964622935.1 uncultured Bacteroidales bacterium
GGGAGAACTTTGTTCTAAAATTTACCCTTGACGAAAACCTTTAATGGGTGACCCTGTTTTTTTTCTTGTTTACTGATAAAAAATTTACTTTTAACTGGTTTTTATTGTAACCTAACCGTAAACATTAAGAATCTATAATATTATGATTGCTAGAGATAAAAAACAGGTAAAGAAACAGAAATCCCCCACACCTCCATCCGGTGCACATAGCCTGGAGATAAGCGATAATCTATATAGTATTCATGAAATCACCAATGCCATCACGTCATACCTTGATCTAAAGAAAATACTTGAGGTGGTTTTCCGGGAGAGCAAAAAAATTATCCACTATGACCTAGCCAGTATAGATCTCATGGATGATACGGGGAAGATTCATATCGTCTATTTTCTGGAGCCTAAGCGCCGTGGACAAGTAAGACTGGGGAAGCCATTTCCCATAGAGGGGACCGGTATTAATTGGGTAATGGAAAATAAGCGGCCACTGATCCGATCAGATTTTTCCGGGAAGATTCGTTATCGAGAGGACCTTTATATCAAAAATACAGGGGTACTCTCAGGAATAGTGATGCCTTTAATATACAGGGGCAAAGTAATAGGAACCTTCAATTTGGGGAGCAAGGAGAAGAACAGTTATTCACTGAAACATGCAAGAATCCTAAAAATAATCGCCGGACATATTGCTATCGCTTTGGAGAACGCTCGTATCTACGGGACACTTCAGGATCACACAAAAAATCTGGAAGAAAAAGTTGCCGCTCGTACCCAGGAGCTGGAGGATACAATAGAAAATCTAAAGTCAGCCCAGAAAAAGCTTATTCAAACAGAAAAACTGGCAGCCACCTCTAAACTGGTGGCTGGCGTGGCCCACGAGGTAAAGAATCCCTTGAGTGCAATATCATTCGCCGGAGCAATTATCGAAACTGCCCTTAAGACCGGGTCTGACCTGAATGCGGTCAGGGAATCTTGCCGGGATTGGATTTCCATCCAAAAGGATGAAGTTGAGCGGCTCAAAAATTTAGTAGACAGGTTTCTCGAATTTGGCCGCCCATCTTCCGAAATTTATGAGAAGACCGATATAAATGGAGCAATTCGCCAGGCGCTTCGAAGTCTGAAGTGGGAGATAGAAGATAAGCAAATCCAGTTAATAGAAGACTACAGTGAAAGTATTCCCGAAATAAGCATTGAAAAGGATGAATTCCATAGAGCTATCGTTAACATTATGATTAACTCTATACAGGCCAGCAACTCACGTGGAATTATCGAGGTGAAAACCTACCGTGATTCTGGCCATATATTTATTGAGATTCAAGATAATGGTTGCGGCATAAGCCCTGATATTCAAGATAGGGTGTTTGATATTTTCTTTACCACTAAAGATCAAGGGAGCGGAATCGGTCTTTCTCAGGTTTTCCGCACAGTTGAGAGTCACAACGGTAATATTTCTATAAGCAGTGAGGTAGATAAAGGTACGAGAATGCAAGTCAAATTGCCGATTTGGAAGAAGCTATGAAAAAGCTGAATATTTTGGTTGTGGATGATGAGGTAAATATCACAAAGAGTCTCAGCACTTTGTTAGAAATGCACAATTATGCAGTAACTAGTACGAATGATCCTCTTGAGGTGGAAGATATACTTGCCCACGGCGATTTCCAGTTGTTGATGACTGATTTGAGGATGCCTGGATTGCATGGATTCGAGCTCATTGGTCAACTGAAAGAAGCATATCCTTCGTTGTCGGTAGTAATCTTTAGCGCTTATGGGAATGCGAAAAATGTTGTTAAGGCCATGAGGTTGGGAGTGTTTGACTATCTGACCAAGCCACTGGATCAGGATGAGCTCCTGCTGATGGCTGAAAAAGTATGTGAGCACCATGAGTTGATGCGTGAAGTTAAGTCATTACGTATGGAGCTCAAGGCGGGATCCCCGTATAATGGACTTGTCGGTCGGAGCAAGTCGATGCAGGTTGTATACGAATTTATCGAAAAAGCTTCTGGGAGCGATTTCTGCATCTCTATAATCGGTGAGACCGGTACGGGTAAGACGCAGACCGCCCGCGTAATTCATAATAATGGAAAGAGAAAAGCTGGGCCGTTTGTACATGTGAACTGCGGCTCCCTAGCCGAGACGATCATCGAGAGCGAATTGTTCGGTCACGTTAAAGGAGCCTTCACAGGAGCGGTGAACAATAGAGTGGGCAAGATTCGTTCAGCTCACGGCGGGACTCTTTTTCTAGATGAAGTAGCCAATCTCGGTTTTTCTACTCAAGCTAAACTCCTCAATGCCCTGGAAGAAAAACGATTTGAGAATTTGGGAGGGGATAAATCTATCGAGGTGGATATCCAGATTATTGTGGCTAGTAATAAAGATTTGGCTTTGGCTGTTGAGGAAGGTTCATTCAGGAAAGATCTGTACTATAGACTCCATGTCCTATGCCTTGAAATTCCACCACTTAGGGAGCGTAAAGAGGATATACCGATATTGGCGAAAAGTCTCCTCCGGAAAATTGGTTTCGCTGGTGCGCAGCTCTCCACGGAAGCAATGAATCTGTTGCTGAATTACGATTGGCCCGGGAATATTCGAGAGCTGGATAATGTCTTAAAGCATGCCGTAGTTTCACGGCAAGGAGATGTTATTCAACCAAAAGATCTACCGGCACCCCTCCATACCGGTGCCGATCACGCAATATTAGCAGTATCTGATTCTTCGTGTCTGCAAGAAAAAGTTGATGCCTTCGAGAAATACCTTATCGAAGAGAAACTCACGGAGACTCATGGAAATGTTGCTAGGGCCGCTCGTGAGCTTAATTTTCCATTGCGTACCCTTCGCCGCCGAGTGATTGCCCTAAATATTGCTCCCGATGCTTGCAAACGTACCCTATCCTCAGAATAGTGCCACAATGGCATCTTTGTTGTCCGTCCAGTTGGCTAGAAAAATGCCACAATGGCAGTATGCCCGAGATTGCTTCCCCTGGCCTGATGGTGTAATTAGTTGCCATTGAAAGGATTGTGAGAATTATCTCTTGCCGCTCGATAGTTGGTATGGTATTTGCATATTTATGAGAGTACGAATAGGATATCAATCTAAAAAAAGGAGGGAAAATTAACCAAGTTTTTAAGGGCTGTATTTAGTGCAGAAATAGAACTTATTAGTAATAAGGAGTCAATGATGAGAAAGTCAGCGGTAACGATTATTTGTTTGAGTGTAGTTTTGGCCTTCGCTTCACCAGTTGTATTTGGAGATTTTGATATTTATTTCAACAATCCCCCGAATGCTAATTATATCGACAAGAGGGTTTCCGATGTAATTGATACCGCCCAGACATATTGTTATGTCGCAATCTACGGCCTTAACCGTGAAAGGATAGTGGACTCTCTCATTGCTGCGAAACTGGACGGAGTTGATGTCCGGGTGGTTACTGAGTCAGATTATCGTTATAAGTCAGGATATGCTTGGGCATACGATGAGTTGGAAAGTTATGGTATTCCGGTTATCTGTGATGGACGTTCAGCTCTCATGCACAATAAATTCGTAGTAGTTGATGGCAGCAAGGTGGTTACAGGCTCCTTGAACTTCACCGATGATCAAACTACCGAAGATAAGAATAACGTAATTGTTATAACTTCTTCTGGCATTGCTACCAGGTACAAGAATGAATTTCTGCAGATGTACAATGGCACATTTGGTACCAGCAAGGTCGATTACTCTGGAACTAACATTGTTGACGGATCCACGGTCTATACGAAGTTCGCCCCGAAGGCGAATATTCGCACATCGATCGTCTATCACATCGGTACGGCCAACACAAGTATCTACTTCAACATATTCACCTTCACTGATCAGAGCATTGCTGACAAAATGATCACTAGGAAAAATGCTGGCGTGACGGTTAAAGGAACATTTGATGCTTGGCAAGCTGGAAGCGCCTACAGCCAGTATGACAACATGGTTAACGCTGGAGTTCCGGTCAAGGAAGATACCTACAATGGTCTTCTCCATGACAAATTCATGGCTATTGATGGTGGCACCTCGAGTGGCCCCAGGACCATTACCGGCTCCTTCAATTGGACTGCTTCCGCAGACACCTCGAA
>CAZUQY010000327.1:0-4069 GCA_964622935.1 uncultured Bacteroidales bacterium
TAACAACACTTGCCTTTTTGCCGGTAATACATGGTCTCATGACCAACGTCCGATTAAAAGAGGACACCACCTCAATTTCTTTCAATCTGATTCATATACTGACAATTTCTTTATTTACAACAATATTTTTTACGAAGCAACTTCTGCAGGTTTGTATGTATTAAAACATTCCGATCTTGATTCTTTAACACTTGATCATAATTGCTGGTACCAGACTTTGACTGATTCCCTGATTGATATTAGATGGGGGAGTGAATTAATGGATACATATACAATGGATCAGTTTTCTTCATTTCAAGCCGATTATAATCAAGGTGAAAACTCATTTGCTCAGGACCCTCAAGTTGTTAGTGCTGTTGGATATGATCCTAATCTTTTGGGAAGCAGTCCCTGCGTTGAAAGTGGTACGCCTAACATTGATGTTATTCCGGTAGGAGATCTCGATTTTAATGATAATACCCGAATTATGAATGGTGATTTAGTTGAGCCTTTAATAATAGACATTGGCTGTGTCGAATATGAAAATTTAAGTCAGATATACACAACTACTTCAAGGAATCTGGAATTTGAAATTTATCCTAACCCATTTATTGATTTTATAACAATTAGTTTTATAGAAACTTTGGATAAAGGGAAAGTCTTTGTTTATGATCTCACAGGTCATCAGTTATATAAAATTGAGGATATAAATTCAAATCAGCAGAGCATCGATTTAAGCGAATTAAAATCCGGTGTTTATTTGTTAGAAGTTGAGAATCATGGTAAATCTGAAAAAATGCAAATCATTTGTCTTCGATAGAGTTCATATTTGATTAAAATTAAACTGAATCTATATTGTTAATAAACTTTTCTGGTTTGTTATGGTTATTTCAAATGTGAAAATTATATTTGTGTAATCATAAAATTTGTCGTTATGAGTAATTTGGAAGTTGGAGTGAAAGCTCCTGATTTTAAGGGCATTAACCAGAATGAGAAAGAGGTAAGTCTTGTGGATTTTAGTGGGAAAAACTTAATATTGTACTTTTATCCTAAGGATAATACACCTGGATGTACATCTGAAGCATGTGACTTGCGAGACAATTATAATATGTGGTTGAAAAAAGGATACTCGGTCTTAGGTGTAAGTCCGGATAGTGTTAATAGTCATTTAAAATTTATCGATAAGTTTGATTTGCCTTTTGATCTAATTAGTGATACAGAAAAGAAAATTCTTCAAGCATATGGCGCTTGGGGGGAGAAAAAAATGTACGGAAAATCATACATGGGAGTTTTGCGTAAAACATTTGTGATCGATAAAAATGGTAAAATTGAAGCTATTTTTGAAAAGGTAAAAACAAAAGAACATACAGAGCAAATATTAAACGAATTAAAATAAAATATTATGGCAAATAAACCTGAAGATATCAAAAGTGAAAAAATGAAAGCTGTTCAGCTTGCAATGGGTAAAATTGAAAAAGACTATGGTAAGGGATCTATTATGATGTTAGGTGCACAACCTATTGAAAATATTCCGATAATTGGATCTGGGTCCATTTCTTTGGATATTGCATTAGGCGTTGGAGGTTATCCTAGAGGACGGGTAGTCGAAATTTATGGCCCTGAGTCATCGGGAAAAACTACATTAGCTATCCATGCAATTGCAGAAGCACAAAAAGCAGGAGGTATTGCGGCGGTTATTGATGCTGAGCATGCTTTTGACAGGTCTTATGCCGAAAAACTGGGTGTTGATGTTGAAAATTTAATAATTTCTCAACCTGATAATGGTGAGCAGGCTCTTGAGATAACTGATAATCTTATTCGTTCAGGAGCAATAGATATTATTGTTATTGACTCTGTTGCAGCATTGACACCAAAAGCCGAGATTGAAGGTGAAATGGGTGATTCTAGAATGGGATTACAGGCTAGATTAATGTCACAGGCATTAAGAAAACTGACTGCAAATATTAATAGAACTCAGACATGTTGTGTTTTTATCAATCAATTGAGAGAGAAAATCGGCGTTATGTTTGGAAATCCTGAAACTACTACAGGTGGTAATGCATTAAAGTTTTACGCTTCTATTCGTCTAGATATAAGACGCATAGGACAAATTAAAGATAGTGAGGATATTACCGGTAATCGCACTAGAGTTAAAGTTGTTAAAAATAAAGTAGCTCCACCATTCCGTAAAGCAGAATTTGATATTATGTACGGCTTAGGTATTTCTAAAATCGGCGAAATTATTGACCTCGGTGTTGATAACGAAATTATTAAGAAAAGTGGTAGTTGGTTTAGTTATGGTGAGTCAAAATTAGGTCAGGGTAGAGATGCAGTTAAAAATATTCTTAATGATAATCCTGAGTTGAGAGATGAAATTGAGGCGAAAATTATTGAAAAACTTAAAAAATAATGCAAAGAATTTTTATTACCCTTGCTATATTTTTGATATTTTTCACTTCTTGTAATAATCCTTCATCTAACACAAAAGATGATCGAAATTTGAACGATACTACAGAAACAATTGAAAGTTTATCAAAGAAAATTAGGGAAAATCCTGAAAATGCCCAGCTTTTTATTTATCGCGCACATTTACAGTTTGATGCTGCAAATGTTGATGAGGCAATCAATGATTTAGAAATTTCATTGAAAGTAGACTCGTTAATGCCGGATGTTTATAATGAACTTTGTGATTTGTATCTTCTAAGAGGTGAATCTGGAAAAGCAAAGGATGTTTTAACAAAATGTCTTGATATATTCCCCATGAACGCAGATGCTAGATTAAAACTTGCTCAGATTTATTTTTACGTTCAGATGTATAAAAAAGCTATGCATGAGATTGTTAATCTTGAATTTAATGATCTTCAGTCTACAGATTCGTATTTTGTTAAGGGCCTTATTTTAAATGAGACTGAAGCATACGAAGAGGCAGTTAAAGCATTGCGTAAATCTATTGAATATGATAATAAAAACTGGCAAGCTTACAATCTTCTAGGAATGATTTATTATCGTTTAAATGATCCTCTCGGAGTAGAGTATTTTACAACTGCTATTAGGTTGTTTCCAGATAATCTCGAAATACGATTTAATGCCGGACTGGTTTTTCAAAATTTCGAAATGTATGACAAAGCACTAGAAGAATATGATTATGTTATTCAGGCAGATTCTGCGTATTATCAGGCATTTTACAATAAAGGTTATGTTTATGTAAATGGAACAGGTGATTATGAGGCTGCTATTGAAAGCTTTACGATGGCAATTAAGCTTGACTCGACAGCTTATAAAGCATGGTATAATAGAGGAGTAACATATGAGGCAATGAGTAAGCTAAAGTTAGCTGAATTGGATTATCGTAAGGCTCTCGAAATAATGCCAAACTATGATTTTGCTGTTAATGGATTAAATGAAGTTATTGTAAAACAAAGATAAAAGCAGTATGTTTGCTGTGATTGATTGTTAGAACTTTTTTTGTGTCGCTAAATATTAAATTCTTTTTTATGAAACGTTACTATTATCTCTTATTTGTAGTTTTAATAATGGCTGCTGCATGTAAGCCTGAGCCTGAAACTATACTTGTTGATACTTTTACAATGCCTGATGTATCTCTTACTAATGATGAAATTGCAAACGGAATTTTAACGCCTGAAATTTTATGGAAATTTGGACGAGTTAGTGACCCACAAATTAGTCCGGATGGTAGTAGTTTAATGTATAATATATCATATTACAGCATTGAAGAAAACAAAGGCTATACTCATATTTATTCTGTCCCAGTAGATGGTGGTGATGTAAAAGCATTAACAACAGGAGTTTTTTCGAGCTTTAATCCCAGATGGATTGATAATGGAGCTAAAATAGCTTATTTGTCATCAGAAACTGACACAGTTCAGTTGTGGACAATGAAACCTGATGGTAGCGAAAAAACGCAAATATCAAATTTAGACATTAGTGTGAATACATTTAAACTTTCACCCACAGGAGATAAGGTCTTGCTGACTTCTGACGTAAAAATTGATAAAACTCCAAACGAAATTTATGAAGATTTGCCAAAAGCAGAGGTAATAATTGTTGAAGATTTGATGTCCAGACATTG
>CAZUQY010000328.1:0-4061 GCA_964622935.1 uncultured Bacteroidales bacterium
CATAAATGCCAGAATCAAGATTTTGTTTAATTTTCTTAAATACTTCTATTGTTTCATTCACATCCTCTAACGTGTGAACAGATGTAGGAATAAGTCTAAGCATTAGAACATCTTTTGGAACGACAGGATAAACAACAATTGAACAAAAGATATTATAATTCTCCCTCAAGTCAATAACAATATTTGTACCTTCTGGTACAGAGCCACTAAAATAAACTGGTGTTACAGGAGATTGAGTATTTCCAATGTTTAGCCCATTTTCTTTCAATCCAGATTGAAGTGCATTTGCGATTTTCCACAAATTAGCCTTATGTTCTGGTTCATTTTGAAGCATATCCAAACGTTTAAGTGCCCCAAATACCATAGGCATTGGCAATGATTTTGCAAATATTTGTGAACGCATACTATATTTTAACGAATCTACGATATATTTATCTGCAGCAACAAAAGCACCAATTCCAGCCATTGATTTTGCAAATGTTGAAAAATAGATATCTATCTGATCCTGAACACCAAAATATTCTCCAGCGCCGTAACCTGTTTCACCCATAGTTCCAAATCCATGAGCATCATCAATCAGAAGTCTGAATTTATAGTCTTTTCTTAATTCAACTATAGCAGGCAAATCACCTAAGTCTCCAGCCATACCAAAGACACCCTCGGTAATAACTAATACACCACCACCATTCTCTTCGGCCTGCTTTGTTGCAAATTTCAACATTTTACCACATCTTTCGATGTCATTATGAGGGAAAACAAAACTTTTCCCACCTTTTGCTTTATGTAGGAATATACCATCCATAATACAAGCATGCGATTCAGAATCATACACAATAACATCTTTTCTTGTAACAAGAGAATCAATCATTGATACCATCCCTTGATAGCCATAATTCAATAAAAATGCTGATTCTTTTTTAACAAATTTAGCTAATTTATTTTCCAATTCAGCATGATATTTAGTTTGTCCAGACATCATTCTGGCTCCCATTGGGTATGCCATTCCATATATAGCTGCTGCTTCAGCATCAGCTTTACGAACATCTGGGTGATTTGCAAGTCCCAAATAATTATTTAAACTCCAATTTAATACTTCTTTACCTTGGAACATCATACGTGGTTTGATTTCACCTTCAAGTTCAGGAAACATAAAGTATCCTTCACCTTTTTGCTGATATTGGCCTAATGGACCTCTGGCTTCTTTTAGCCTGTCAAAAATGTCTACCATAATAACACTATTTTATTTTTATCAAAATTATTTATTTTTCTTTACAATATCTAAATTCACAATCCTTTTTAGTTCATTTTACTAACCTATAGTGTTTATTTCTTTCTAAATAACTTTGTCAAAAATCGAGAACCTTGATTCCAAAAGCATTAGCCTAAAAACCAACTACTAAGACGTACAAAAGTATCATTCTATATCATTAATTGAAAGACATAAAATACGGGAAATCAATAGTAATAATATCACCCAACGGTAAGTATAAGTACTTACTCTAAAATAAACTAAAAACGCCTTTCTAACAGAAATAAGTAAAGTAAGTCAATGTTATTTAGAAATTATAACTCTCTGGACCTTTACGCCTTGATCAGTTTGCACTCTAATAAAATATGTTCCTGACTCAAGCTCTTCTATTGAAATCTCAATAGGAAGTCCGGATGCACCTCTAGACTTATTTGATTGGTAGACCACAGAAGATTGAGTATTTATTATAGTAATACTCTCAACATTAGTCATTTCATTAAATTCTAAAGTAAGTTTTTCATTTGCAGGATTTGGATAAATATCGAAAGCTTTTTCACTAACAATATTTGGTTGCAAAATATTTGTTGATGTACTGTAAGTAAACTCAGCAATATAATTATTTGTTGCATTATTCAAATACAATATTGTTGCATCACCATTCTCAGCCGAGAAATATACTTCGATAAAATATGCTCCATCTGTCAAACCATCTAAAATATTCAAGTCTGTTTCATCAGGAGCATCGTTCCACCACATTTGATATGTTAATTCTGCATCTGTCCATTCCGATTGCCACGGAAGATTTACATTTACAAATTCTCCGGAAGCATCTTCTTGTTTATATATCCTATAATACATATCAACATCCACAATATCACCTTCTGAATCCTTACTGATAGTCACTTGTCCAGATTTTAAATATAGAGATGATTCTGACGTTAAAATACCCAAATCAAGTTCATCAAATCCAAAATCATAGTAAAAATCATCAGTTTCACCACTCTGCCATAGTGCAACAACACCAGACTCAAGAGATTCATGCTGAGCAAACACATACATATTAATTAAAATAGAAAACATGATAAATAAATATTTTTTCATTGCAGATGCTAGATTAATGTTCTTTACAAAAATACACTGTTTTTTAATACAATACAAATTAATTCAACCTAAGTTGCTGGAAACAAAGAAAGTAGACACTACTGCATCTACTTTCTGGTATTGATAATAATTAAATCTTAATACGAGAATACTATTTCTAAAAGATCAGGTGATGAGTTTGAGTCATACCTATCTTTAATCCCAATAAAATACTCTACTCCAGCTTCTGGAATTGTATATTCACCAGGAATTTCTATAGTTTCTAATTCATCAAGTTCGTTATCTTCATTAAATTTATAAATTATTGCAGCAGCTTCAATATCACCAAAGTTTTTACCTTTTATAGTAAGCACAGATGCTGTTTTTGGAACAAACTTAAACATATCGATATCATCAAGTGGGAATATTGCAAGATTAACAGTTTCATTTCCTGTAATCTCTTTGGCATCTATATCAGAATTATTTGGTTCAAACTCATCCATTTCAGGGATGAAGTTCACAACCCAATTAAATAGATTTTGTGACATTTTAGAATCCCAACGATCTGCCAAAACAATATAATACTCTCCAGGTTCAGAAACTGCCAAAGCTTGAGGTATAACTTTTTTTGATTTCAGAACCTCAACAGGATCTTCATTATACTCATCAAATTGCGCAAAAAACACAGACAACTCAATTTCTTCGTCCACATCTTTCGATTTAACTTCAAGATAACCTTGCTCTTCTACATTTACTTTAAACCAATCCTGGTCTTTCAAAGGAAAAATAGCAGACTTATATTCGTTTTCAAATTCCACATCTTTAGCAGATAATGCATCGACATTAGGCTCAAAAGAATCAAATTCTTCAATAAATTCAATCTTCAATGTAAACTCCTCTTCTGAAAATTTTTCTCCCCATCTTTCAGCAACCATAATATAATAAGTTCCTTCTTCTAATACTTGAATGGTTGTTGGCATCTCACTCCAACCAGAAATAAAATCTTCTTTCTCATCACCCCACTCATCATATTTCGCAAAACGCATTTGAATCGCGAGATCTTCAGGAATACCTTTAGCTAAAGCTTGAAGATAACCTTGCTTTTTTACCTCAACTTTATACCAGTCAATATCACCCTTTTCAGCAATGGACATTTTAATCTCGTCACCTGCTTTAACTTCGGTTGCTTCTTCAATTGTGTTGTTAGGTTCATCTGACTTCGATTTATTTTCAGATTTATCAGAACCAGAACCGCATGACATTAATACAAGAAATATTAAGCCTAGCAATAAATTTATTTTTTTCATTATGTTAAAATATTTAATGATTTATGTATGCAAATTTACATTTAATATAAGTATTTACAAAATTTTTAAACAAAAAAAAAGACGGCTTAAACCGTCTTCAATATAATAATATAAATATTTTTTACTGAATAATTATTCTTTCAACAGAAACACCTTTATCGGTCTGAACTCTGATAAAATATGTTCCTGGCTCCATATCTTCGATTGGAATATCCATAACATTAGAAGCACCTCTTGCTTTTGCTCCTTGATAAACAACATCAGACTGATTATTTATCATTTTAACACTACTAATATTTGCATTAACGTCAAATTGTAATGAAAGTTTTTCATTTTGAGGACTTGGGACAACAGAAAACACACTTTGCTTATTCGACTTATTTGTCACTTTGTTTCCATCTTTATCATTATCCTTATTATTGTCA
>CAZUQY010000329.1:0-4052 GCA_964622935.1 uncultured Bacteroidales bacterium
CAATTTCTTCCCACCAAAGGCCTGCCTGCTGAACATAATACTCGTGAGGTTTATCCACTTTAATAATTGAATAAATTTTTTCAGGTTTCTGAGCAAATACAAGACTTAGTCCGAAACCAAATATTAGACATAAAGAGATTATTTTTTTCATTTTATTTTATTTTTAATGTTTAACAAGAATAATTAGTGCGCATGTAAATTGAATTCAGCTATAATACACACTCTTTCTTGAAACGTTCAAAAATTTCCAAGCTATTTTGTTATCGGTGGACTCTCAGGCTTGTTGCCAACCCTTGTATAAGCCCGTTTCCTTCTTGTTTTGCAATATCTTTTGAAATATTGCATACTTTACTTTCAGCTTATTTCATTGCTAAAATACTGATTATATTTATACTAAAACAATGTTTAAGATTATTTTAACATACTGTGTTTTTAAGAATAATCGTGTAGGAGGGAGCTATCATTACCTAAAGCGTTTACAAGAAGCTTTACGCGTGGATGTTGATTGGAATGCTAATGCGACTATCTTTAGAATTGTTGCAGATGGAATGTTTGGGAATGGATTGATGGGGGAGAATCCTTAACTGTCGGAATAAACAGTCGTTTTAATGCTGTTTATTATTTATTGTACAAGGTTTTTATTTTTAACACATAACTATAGTCTTTGTACCAGCAGGGTCTAACCAGTTCTAATGTGGAACTTTACAAATGATTAGGCTACTTTCAAGTATAGGACAATAGCTATAATTTTTTGTATTCATCTTCGATTTTGTGGAAATGCTTGTATAGAGTCTCTATACTTTCTTTTGCTAATTCTGTAAAATTTAATTCATAATTATAATCTAAACCATAAGCTTCTGGGAAATAAATATTTTCATAAACTACATCAATAGTCTTATACATAGCATTCATGTCTGGCGGATTTAATATATCTGTAGTTTGGAAATAAATTAAGTTTCTATTCATATAACTTACATTGCCGCTAAAATTATAGTATCGTACCTTCATACTATTTCCTATGTCAATGTAAAATTTAGTAACAGTTGTCGAAGTATCATTAAATTCTTCATCACCACATTTAATAAGTCCAGCGATATAATAAATTTTAGAATCTATGATTTTCATTTCATTAATTACATCATAGTCCCCTAAAAAAACAGAACATAACAATTGTTCATTATGTTTGGATTGATAAACGCCAATGAATTTATAATTTTCAGAACATATAGCTAAGCTATTATCGTTGATGTATTCATATATGTTTTTCAAATTTTCTTTATTATCATTCCTTAAATTTTGAGCAATAGTTTGTCCTATAAATCCTATCATAAATATTATAAGAACTATTTTTTTTGTTATCATAAATTTAGTTTTTAAACTTCTTCTCTGTTTTTTTAGAGATTTTACATACTTATCAATAATTGTCCCATAAAGATTAAATGCTAATGTTGTACAACTACTGTATTACCTCACCATTTTACTAGTTATATAATACTTCGAAACAAACCACACTTTAATTGCAGCTTATTTCATCGCAAATTACACAATACTTTATACACATGCAATATTATAAGATTATTTAAACTTGCGGCGTAGGAGGGAGCTATACTTCGAAGGAGATAGATATCATTATCTAAAGCGTTTACAAGCAGCTTTACGCGTGGATGTTGATTGGAATGATGATATCCCTATCTTTTCCTTGCTGAAGAAGTTTCTGGGGATTGGTTGGTGGTGTAGAACCCGTAGTGTCATTGTGATTCCTAACGGTTGCGGCTATGTGGAGTGCGAAAAAGGAATAGCGATTCCTTCGTAAGAGTTCCTACTGAGCCAGATTTTTTTATTTTGTTTTTAAATTTTATCGCAATAGCCAAATCAAAAAATTTGGCGGTGAACGGAAACGCGATTCATGAACGTTTAGAAACGCTTTTCGCATTACATATAGGTGTTGTTACCAAATCGTGCATTGTTGGCGAGACCTTTGTAAATCAAACTACCATTAACTTTTTAGTAATAACTCTTTGGTCAATGAACACCCTGAGCAAATAAAATCCTTTTGTAAATTGTTGGATATCTATTTGTGTATTTTCCTTATTTAATTTTTGTTTATAAATGATATTTCCATTTATATCAATTATTTGTATTTCAGTTATAGCCGAACCTACTATGTTTAAAACTTGAGTTGCAGGGTTTGGGAAAATATTCAAACTTTCTACATTGATGAGCGGGGTTTCTATGTCCGTAAGTCCTAAGCAACAATTGTCTCCAGATTCTGAATATATTATGGCTTCATTTTCTTTATAACAATTGAGATATACATCAAAATTTCCGTTGTAAAAAGCATAGTCAAATAGTCCAGCTTGGCTTCCAATGCCTTCAACCCATGACTTAACCCATCCAGAGAACTCATCGTTTATGATAAAGTTGATTTTATTTCGATTTTCGCCATTAACTAATATTGTTTCTATGCTTTCAACTTGAAGTTCTACAACCTGATTACTGAAGAAGCTATAGTACAAAAATGTTTCTCCAACTTCTAATGAAAAGTCGTAAATGATATATTCTTCGTCATCCTTAAAGAAATATACTTTTTTATCCTCTTCTCTAATTGCTGCAAAATAATTAGAGTTTGCTTCATTAAAGGTTTCGTCGAAGCAGTTTACAGACCAAAGCTTTTTGTATATAATAGTGTTGATTGTTGTGTCACCAAATATCCTATAGCTATTAGTGTTGTATGAGTCAGAGTCCCATGGATCTATTGCAAAGTTCACATTTGTGATATTCCAAACTGCATTTTCTTTCACTAGAGGAAAATACTCTTGTGAAAAAGTTGTATTAGCAACAAATATAACTAATAAAGAAAAAAGGATTTTAGTTTTCATAAGTTTGATTTTATTGTCGGTTAGTTAACGCACAATGTTTTTTTTTTGCATGTTTGGTAACTAATGTATAACCCCACTTTTATTCTTGTTATACAACAAATTTCTAAATATTGCATACTTTCATTCCGCCATATTTCATCGCAAATTACACAATATTTTATACTCATGCAATATTTTAGGAGTATTATTTATAATAGGAAGTGTTATCTTTTTGGTACGAAAATACTACTACTGTGCAAATTTGTGCAGAGGAGATGTGTGGTAATGGTTTGGAGGAGGAGAGGAGGAAGGGTAGATGGTATGATTTAATAGTATTTGTCAATCCCACCAAATCCTGAAATAAGTTTGTTGTCCTGTGTTTTTTGAATAAAATTAGTCAGTCTTTTAGTAAATTCTTCTGGTCGTTTTCTAGCACTATCAATGTATGCAATTCGTATTCGTTTGTAAGAGTTTGGAAAATCTTTATAGTTTTTCCAAACTGTTTTGTCTTTCTTAATTTCATCTAAAATGTCCAAAGGAAAAACATACTCTTCTGAAATAATTTCTTGAACAGTTTTAAGTAAGGAATGATGAATTAGATTTTTTTTAGCTAACCATTTCAATCGTTCTTTATTGGGCTGTGAATAACTGCTCTTAGATTGTCTGGGAGTAAATCTCTGAATCGTGTGGTCTTTGTCAAGGGTTTTATTTATGCTGTCAATCCAACCAAAACAGAGAGCTTCTTCAACCGCATCATTGTATTGAATACGTTGTTCCCCAGTTGACTTTTTAGCATAGACCAACCAAACTTCGTTCTCATTGTTGAAATTCTGCTGAAGCCAATTTCGCCATTCAGTCCTTGTTTTTATGTTAAGTGTCTTGTCTGTTTTCAAGTTGTTCATTTAATTCATTTATAAACTTATTCAAAATCCCACTCAGTTCTTTCGGTTTACTACTGTATCATTTACTACAATGATCGCTAACGGTAGGTTTATGCGACTGTTGCACATTAATTGTTTATTGTTAACCATTAAAGCAGGTATTTCAATTGAAAAACTACAATCCACCAGTTATAAGTTGTAGCAATAGGGTATATACACTGTTGTGTGCAGCTTATCATTTTCTGAATACTGATATAGTTTTTGAAAGCTTTAAACACATCTCTTTTAGTTGTTGTAATGTTCTTGTGCTTTT
>CAZUQY010000330.1:0-4037 GCA_964622935.1 uncultured Bacteroidales bacterium
GGAAATAGTTGTAGTGTAACAGAGACTTATAATGTTATCGAACCTGATGAGTTAGTTTTGGAGAGTCAAATTAGTAATATAAGTTGCTATGGTTATACTGATGGAGCTGTATCTTTAACAGCAAATGGAGGCGTTGAACCATACGAATTTGCAATTTTTGGGAATGACCAAGAAGGTTCAGGTAGTGATTTTTATGGCTTACCTGTTGGTTCCTACAGATTACGAGTACAGGACCAAAACGATTGTTACGATAGTGTTCAAATTATTTTTTCGGAACCTGCTCAGATAAATGCTACTTATAATTTTCAAGGACCTTCATGTATTGGTAATAACGATGGATACATAGAGGTTTTTGCAAATGGAGGTACTGCACCATATTTATATAATTGGAATCAAAATAGTATTGATATTCCTTTAATAAGTGGTTTGCTTCAAGGTATTTATAATATTAGTATTGTTGATGCAAATGATTGTGTGTATGAACTTGAAGCAGTCAGTATAGATGATGTTAATGAAGATTGTATAAGGATTCCTAATGCATTTAGTCCAAATGGAGATGGTGTAAATGATACGTGGATAATCGAACATCTTGATATGTTCCCTAGCGCATATGTTTATGCTTTTAATCGTTGGGGACAATTAATATATACGGGAAGACCTGGTGATGAATGGGATGGAAGATATAATAATCATTTAGTACCAACAACATCTTACATTTATGTTGTTAATTTATATAATGGTACAAAACCTTATGAGGGGTTAGTAACTGTTATTTATTAATTTCAATATTTTAATAGATTGAATTCTTTGAGATTCAAGTGGAATTTACGGATTAATGTATCTTTCAAGAATTCGTTTAGAGTCTTTAATGCTTTTTTTTAGCCAATCAAACAATATTTCGTCTTTTTTAGATTGAGACAATTGCCAGTTAATGTCTGTATTTCGTAATCTTCCGGTAAGATCATATAGGCACAATGCTGCTGAAACAGATATGTTAAAGCTTTCAGTGAATCCGACCATGGGTATTTTGACAAATTCATCAGCATTGTTCATTACAATTTTAGATAATTCGGACAATTCTGAACCAAAGAATAGAGCAATCTTTCCTTTATGCAAATTCAAGTCATGTAAAAGACAATCGTTTGTATGTGGCGTTGTTGTTACAATTCTAAAACCGTCTTTTTTTTAATTTATTGATTATACTAAGAGTATTATAGTTTTCGGAATTATATCTGTGAATATTAAGCCATTGAGAAGAGCCTAATGCTATTTGTAGATTTGTAATAAGCTCGTTACTGTTTTTAATCATATGTGTATCTTGAAGGTTAAAACAGTTACGATTTCTTAAAACTGCTGATGCATTGTGTGTTTGGAAAATATCTTCGAGCATAACAGAAATGTAGTGCGTTCTACGATGAGGACTTTATTAAATGTTTTGAATCATTTTTTTGTAATAAAATCTTTTAGATATTTAACTCTATCTGTCGTATTCATGAAGTGAAAATAAAAAAAAAAGGGAACTAAAAAGTTCCCTTTGGTAAGAATTTCATTGACGAAATTACTTAACAGCAGCTTTAAGTTCGCTACCAACTGAGAATTTAACAACATTCTTTGCAGGGATGTTAATTACTTCGTTTGGTTTTTGTGGGTTACGGCCTTTTCTTGCAGCTCTTTTAGTAACACCAAATGTACCAAAACCTACTAAAGCGATTTTTTCACCACCTTTTAAAGTGTCAGTTGTAGTTTCTACGAAAGCGTCTAATGCTTTTTTTGCGTCAGCTTTTGTTAAGTTTGCTTTTTTTGAGATTGCGTCAATTAATTGTGCTTTGTTCATCTTTTTAATTTTTTGGTTAGTAAAATTATTAACTTATTCGGTTACAAATATAGATACAATAAGCGTTTCAGCAAGTTTTTGCCAAAAAAAAAGAGTGTTTTGTTAATATCTTGAGCTATTTGTTAATAAACCTCAGTGTTTTTAAGGGGTTCAGCCATATTGTATAGTTGGTGAATAAAATTAAGTGTACAAAATGGGTGTTAAAAATGTAGAAAATGTTGTTATAATGCGGTAAAATCAAGGCTTTTATGCTAATTTGTGATAATACTTATTGTTAAAACGTCATTTTTTAGGAATATTGTTGATAAACTGTGTAATAGTTGGTATAAGTGGTTTGTGTGTAAACAAGCTGTTTAAAGCATGTTGAAAACATATTGATAAGCTAAAAATGCAATGTATATAAAATGATAAATATTATTGACGTACGACTAAAAAAAAATCTCTTATTAATAATAGGTGCAGAATGGGTTACACAATAATGCAATAAATTAATACTGATCTGACTGTTTTATAATTACAATTGATGTAAATTGTAAAAAAGTAAAAATACTTTTGGTGGATTTGCAAAATAGTTCTACTTTTGCAACTCTTATTGGAGAATTGGCAGAGTGGTCGAACGCGGCGGTCTTGAAAACCGTTGACCTTCACGGGTCCGGGGGTTCGAATCCCTCATTCTCCGCTAAGTAACAAAGCAAATAGATGCAAAACCCTGATAACCAACGTTATCAGGGTTTTTTGTTTTCATTCATTGATGCAAAAAACCACCTATTTTAACATTATCTAGTGTGCTATTCGGTGGTTAGAAAATTTGCTAAGCTAATGCCACCTATTATGATTCCTTTGCACTGGTTTGCAGTACTTTACATTTTGATTTCTGAACTATATTTATTTATTTTGTAAACGATTAAAAGAGTAAATTATGGAAAAGCGAACAACGTTAAGTTTATTGTTCTTTATTAGGAAGACAAGATTGTTAAAAAATGGTGATGCACCTATATATATGCGTATCACTGTTAAAGGGATTAGAGCCGATATTGCTCTAAATCGTGGGATTAGTCCTAAACTATGGAGTTCGGCTGGCGGAACTGCAATGGGCAACTCTAAGGCATCTAGATCTATTAATATGTATATTGAAAGTGTTAGAACTCAAATCCACCAACATTTAACTTATTTAAGAGAAGATGATATTTCTATTTCAGCTGAGGCTTTGAAGAATGCTTATCTAGGAATAGATAATAATTCAAAATTCGTTATCCAGTTATTTAAAGAACACAATGAGAGAATTAGAAAATTATCAGGAATTGATTTTGCACCTGATACAATTCAACGGTATGAGACTTCTTTAATGCATACTCAAGAATTTATAAAACTAAATTATCTAAAAGATGATATTAATGTGAAGGAGGTTGACCATAAATTTATCTGTGATTATGAATTTTATTTCAAAACTGTTAGGAAATGTTCACATAATACAACAATGAAGTATATTAAAAACTTTAAGAAAATTATTCGAATTGCTTTAGTAAATGGATTCATAACTAAGGATCCTTTTGTAAATTGTAAACTTACTCTCAAAAAAACAGACCGTGGATTTTTGACAGAAGAACAACTTGATACATTAATTAATAAGAGAATGGTCATCAAGCGACTTGAGCAAGTTCGAGATTGTTTCGTTTTTTCTTGCTTTACTGGATTAGCTCATTCAGATCTAAAGCTTTTGAGCAAAGAAAATATTGTTATCGGAACTGATGGAGGACAATGGATTAAAACGCATAGAAAGAAAACTGGAAATAGTGTTGCTATTCCTATCTTTCCAGTTACTCAAAGAATAATCGATAAATATGCAGATGATGAGATTTGCATTATGAAAAGTGTGCTTTTGCCTGTTCTTACTAATCAAAAAATGAATGCATATCTGAAGGAGATTGCTGAAGTTTGTGGAATTCCATTAAACTTAACAAGCCATATTGCCAGGCATACTTTTGCAACAACTGTAACTCTTAATAATAATGTGTCTATTGAAAGTGTTTCAAAAATGCTTGGCCATTCATCAATAAGTATGACTAAAATCTATGCTAGAATGTTGGATAAGAGGGTAGGGCATGATACTCGTCATTTGCATGATAAGTTTGATATTGCGATATAATTCAAAAAAAAAAAGTAAACTAATTGGTTGACTAATAGTATTAAATAGTAAACTGAT
>CAZUQY010000331.1:0-4033 GCA_964622935.1 uncultured Bacteroidales bacterium
AAATTTCTGTTTATTTTTGCCAAGACTAATAGCATTTTATGAAAATTAGATTTCAACTTATTATAATCCTGCTTCTTACATGTACAAGCTTATTTGCAAGTCAGACCATATTAAAAAAACCGCAGAATTCAAAAGTCTTTGCTTATTCAGGTGACAATCAAACACAGAATACAGGTAAGATTATCGCAAATCCAATTAGAGTTCTTGTTACAGATAAGAATGGAAATCCTCTAAAAAAACATGAGGTATCATTTACAATTATTTCATTTCCAAAGAATGCAAAAGGTTTTAAGTTAGACACGAAAACTGTTTGTACAGACTCCAGAGGCATTGCAGAAAATTATTTTTTGGTAGGAGATAAGGCAGGCAATTACGAAATTCTGGTAAACTCAAACGAAAATTGTGATGCAAACACTCTTATTTATAAAATTAATGGAAGAAAATCATCATGGGTGATTTTTCTGATAATTGGTTTACTTGGAGGCTTAGCCCTATTTTTATATGGTATGGATATTCTCAGCAAAGGTATGCAAGCAGCAGCCGGAAATAAAATGCGGAGTATTATATCAAAATTTACACAAAATCGTTTTTCTGCTTTATTGGCAGGTGTCATTGTTACAGTATTAGTTCAAAGTAGTTCTGCAACAAGTGTAATGTTAGTTGGATTTGTAGAAGCTGGTTTAATGAGTTTTGCACAAACTCTTGGAATGCTGCTTGGAGCCGGAATCGGAACAACCTTAACTGCTCAACTGATTGCACTCAAAATTACAGATTACTCATTATTAATTGTTGCATTAGGTTTTGGATTCATAATTCTATCAAAAAAATCAAAAATCAACAACATAGGTAAAGCAATATTAGGATTTGGTTTGCTATTTTTTGGAATGTACATTATGTCAGAAGCAATGTACCCGCTTAGAAGCTACGACGGCTTTCTTAATCTACTAATTAAACTCGAGAACCCTCTTGTAGGCATTTTAGTTGGATTCATTTTTACTGCCCTTATTCAAAGCAGTGCTGCGTTTATAGGAATAATGATTACAATTGCTTCACAAGGTTTTCTTAGCCTTGAAGCTTGTATTCCACTTATCTTGGGAACAAACTTAGGAACCGGCATGACAGCTATACTTGCAAGTTTAAACTCTGGCAGAGAAGCTAAACGTGTGGCATTTGCCCATTCGTTCTTTAAACTTATTGGCATTTTAATATTTGTTTGGTTTATTCCTCAATATACCGATTTTGTGCGAAGCATTTCTCCACACGCTGCTGGCGATGCTAACAATATTGAAACTCTTGGCACCTATGTACCAAGGCAAATAGCAAATGCTCATTCGATTTTTAGTATTGGATTAACAATACTAATTCTTCCGTTTATTGGTTTATTAAATAAGCTCATCGTAAAAATAATTCCAGACAAAATATTAAGTGAAGAACCTGAATTTAAACTTAAATATATCAATTCGGCTATAAGTGACTCTCCAGCACTTTCTTTAAGCATGGCAAAAAAGGAAACAGACAGAATGAGTTATAAAGTCAAAAAGATGTTAAACATGTCTTTAATACCTTTCTTTGACAAGGACGAAGTCTTTTTAGATAAATGGCAAAAACTTGAAAATGAAATAGATTTTCTCAAAGAAAACATAAACAAATATTTAATAAGTGTTAGCTCTCACAATTCGGACAAGGAAAACCTTAACGATGCTTTTCAAATAATGTATGTTGCAAAGGAATTGGAAATGATAGCTGATATTGTAAACACTAATATGCGTGGTCAAGCAAATAAATGGATTCACTCTGATTTAAACTTTTCAGACGAAGGGAAGTTGGAATTAGAGATAATGCTTGAAAAATCTCTGAAACAAATAACAAGATCTATTGACGTATTTAACGATTTGAATCTTGAAAAAGCAGAGCATGTAAAAAAGAAATTCAAGAAATATGCTAATCTCGCTGAAGATTATGAAATGCAACATTACGAACGCCTAATGAACAATAATGAAATTTCTAAAGGAAGCTCTGAAGTTCATCTAGAACTACTAGGATTACTCAAAGTAATTAATAGGCATGCAACAAATATTTCAAGAATAATGCTTAACTGGAATAAAGAGAAAAAATCTGATGTATTATTATAAAAAAACGATCAATATTCTAAATATTGATCGTTTTTTTCTTAATATCTTTTCCTTACTCTGAAAACACTACAGTTGAATTAGAGCTAATATAAGATTTCATCTCTTTATGCAACTCCTCAACTGGTTTTAATCCATTTAAAATATTTATAAATTCTTTCCTTTCAGAAATAAAATTATCGATTCTACCTTGATAAAAGGCCTGCAATTCTTTCAATTTTTGCATCGAATTAATCTGGTCATTTAATATTGAGGCATCTTTTTCTGCTTCCTCAACCCAACCAAGTACTTTACGAGGAAGGTCCACAGGGCCAAAAATATTTCTAGGGTCATAAACTGATAAAATATCTTCGGGTGCAGATGGGATAGAAGTACCCCAACTTACATAGTTTTTAATAACTGACTTAAATATATTACTAGTAAATGTCAGCTGAGTGTTTAAAAGCAAACTATTAATCTCCATAACGTTTGCAGAACAAATGTCATAATTATCTTTCCATTTTTTTGCCATAACTCTTAAGCCTTCAATATGTTTCATTGGAACATCTGAAGGTAATCCTATCAAAGTAACTTCGCATTCAAAATTTTCGTCTTTTTCTTTTGCTCTTTTTATGTTTTCTTTCAAATCAACAAGACTATTCTTTAAATTTGCAAAATGCATTTCAGCAGAAGAAAGATTTTGATCTAGAAGTGCTTTTTCGATAAGATTATAGAATTCTTGAATTCTGTCAAGATTATTACGAACTGAAAAATCTTCTACACCTTTAGCTTTAACATTATTCGACGAAAACCAAACACCTTCTTCTTGTGCAATAACAAAATTAAATGTTGCAGTTGCCTGGTTTGTTTCATCTTGTTCAGTTCTTCCACCTGGTGTATTCCTTACATAATGCCATTCTGTTGTTGAACTCACTTTGAAAAACACTTTAGAATAATTACCGGGCGTAAACTCCACATCAGCAGTACGTTGAACATTACCCTCAGTAGAAGGAGTAATTATTACTTCAGGACCTGATGTAAAATCAGCTTTTTCTGAAGTAAGTTTCCAATCACCATGGAATTGTCCACCATTGATATCAAAAGTCATCCCAAACTCACCCTGAGATGTAATTACAGTATTTCTTCCAACATTTGCATATGTTTGTGGATCAGAGCAATAATCACGTTTACCACCTTTAAGAATAGCTTCAATTTGAATTCTTTCGCCTGATCTAACTGTTATTTCAGCTCCTTCTTCATATTCTACGCCATCAACTTTCAAAACAACAAATGCTGCGCGAGGCGGGATAGAAGCAAACATAAGAATTGTGGTGCAAATAAATACACTCAATATAATTAGTTTTTTCATAATATCTGGTATTAATTAGTTTGAATTATAAGGATTCAGTAAGCTGCCAAATACTTCTTTAAGGATATCTGTTACACGAGCAATAGGATCTTTTCTAATTTTCAGCTCTTCCTTAGCAACCATTAGATAGAGTCCGTCAAGTGCCTTATTTGTAACATATGCATTTAAATCAGTATTAACCTGCTCACCACCTGTAAGTTGTGTAACCTTATTGTATTTTTCAACCAAAGGTGTCCAATACTTTGCTAGCATTATTTTTTCCGTTGCATCAACTACAACTGGATAGAACTTCTGATAAAGTACATTTGATGTTGTCTTTTTCAAATATGCAGTAGCTGCATCATCTCCGCCCTTTAAAATAGAAATTGCATCGCTAATTGTCATTTGTTTAATAGCAACAATAAAAACATCTGTTGCACCTTTAGCAGCCATTTCTGCAGCACGATTCAGCTTTTCCTCAAATTGTTTGACTTGATTAGTAAGACCAACGCTCTCACATACCTCCTTAACTTTTATTGCTTCCTCAGGAAATGGAATTTTAATTTCTGAATTATTA
>CAZUQY010000332.1:0-4032 GCA_964622935.1 uncultured Bacteroidales bacterium
GCGAGGTAAAATTTTATAATCACCAAAATCATAATCAACTACGCCAGTAATTTGATATGTTGAATCTGGCATTGGCTCACTGTCAGTCCAATATGACCAAATATTATCATCAATTATTACATCACCAGAGCCATCATTAAACATGATCATTCCATGACCTCCAACTGCACTAGTTGTATCAGTACAAACAGCATCTTCACATTTAACAAGCATTCCTTCATACTGTTCATCAGCAACTGATCCAGTAGCTAATAAAATTGCAGCAGGAACAATGTTTCCACTAGAATTTACTTCTACAGAAACGACATCTGTAATTTCAGTTTTTTCATAATATTCATCTACTTTCCCAATTACAGTTACTGCATCACCTACATTGAAAGTTCCGCCTGTCCATGTCTCTCCATCATAATATACTACAACTCCATTCCATCCAGTTGTACCATCTTGTAAATAAAAACCATTATCTCTATTAAGAGTGGTGATAATACCTGTAGTTTGAATAATTTGGCCTATTAGTGGAGAAGCATCGGCTTGTCCTTGAATCTCATAAATTGTGGCTGGTGTTTGAGCACTCAACCCAATAGCAAATAATATTGCTAAGCTTAGTAAAATTGTTTTCATGTTTTTAAAATTTAATTATTAATTATTTAAAAAGTTACTTTAATTGAAGCGTTAAATCTTCGTCCCATACCAAAGAACACAGAAGCTGATTTTGCATCAAAATCAGAATATTGGTATTCATTGTATGAGTCGTTATTAGTAGCATCGGAGATGTAAACTTCATCAAGTAGATTTAGTATTCCGAAGCTTATTTTATAATATTGCTTGCCTATTTTACGACCGTATCCAGCATGTATATCAAGTAATCCATAACTTGGTATTTGCCATGACTGTAAAGGGTTTCCTTCGATATCAAAATTTTCAGGATGTTTAGTCGGATCCAAATCAAGTGGATTGAAATCAGAGTAATATCTCATAAAATATCTATACGTAGCATTTAGATAAAGGTTTTTAATAGGCTCATATCTTAAGCTTGCAGCAAATTGAGTTTGAGCGGCATCTCCAACCATAAGGTTTTCTGCATTGTAAAAAATTGTTTCAACATATTGCTGATCCTTATCATAAACTTTTACTGAGTCTTCAGAAGCCCATTTCCAATCACCAAAAGATGCAAGTCCTTGAAAATCTATTTTATCAGAGAATTTGTAAATAAAATCAAACTCAACACCTTTGTGAGTAGCATCCATGCCGTTGATATTTACATAATAGATACTTATCATGTCTGTAATTGGATCTCTATATTCATAAGAAAACCCACTTGATGGTTTGTTTTCCCATATTGTGTAATATGTGTTTAACTTTGCTGAGAATGATCTGTCGAAATATGCAACACCAAGTTCAATAGCTTGAACTTTTTCATTTTCAATTGACTCATAAAGGCTGTTATCGTAATCGTAAACATTGTTGAATTTAGGTGCATTACTCATAAGTCCAATATTTGTAAATGCATTTAGATGCTCATTGATATTGAAGTTGTAACCTGCTTTTATTGTGAAACCAGGAATCCAAAACCAATCGGTTTCTGCATGTCTTGCATTAGGTGAGTTCATTGTATAAGCTTCACTTTGATAATAAACTGTATCGTATGCACCTTCTGTGTCAGTTAAATTTGCAAAAGAATATCCTACAGCTTGTTCCATAATAGTATCTTCAAATACAAGATCCATTTTCTTAAAGTGGTCGACTCGTTTATAGCCAGAATATGATCCAGTAAGGTTTATAAATGTTGAAGAACGACCATTCTTGTATTTAAGTTGGGTAAAAACTCCTCCCCAGTTAACAAGACCATCATTATGAAAACCAACAACATCACCTTCTTTTTGAAATTTGTTTGTACTTGTTTTGTTAGTTGTTTCAATAGAGTAATCTCCACCGAGCAAATCATCTATTTGTTTGTAATGAGAACCTTTATATAATCTGATGTCAATACCAGAAGAAAGTTCAAGCTTGTCTGTGATGCTATAATTTACAGTTGAAAGTAAACCGTACCAAAAATGTTCGTTTTTAGAACTTCTAAGATAATTGTTTGATTGATATCCAGAAGGAAAACCCTCGAAGTAATCTCCCCAATTCGTAATTCTGTTTTCATCATAGATTTGTTGAAAATCAAGTTGTCCAGTTTCGTCAAAACTTACTCCAGATTGTGAATTTAGACCTGTTCCACCACCTCTACCAATTGAGAGATATGCAATGTTTGAGATGTATAGTTTGTCATTAACAGCCCAAAAATCACGTAATGTAAACATTGGTTTATAGAAATAGTTAACTTTTTCTGATAACATTTCTTGTCCACTATGAATAGTATCACCACTCTCGTTAAGAGTCCATCTGTCTACGTTACCCCAGAAGGGATTGTATCTTGTACCATAATTTGTGTTTTCTCGTGCTATTGTATCGCCATTTCCCTCAATATAATAGTCAGTATTCATGCCTAAACTTTCGGCATATTCTTTACTATAGCGGTCAATTTCTTTTTTATATTTTCTTTGAGCATGTTCTTGTGGTGCACCCATAGCGTCAAACGAGATTAAGTGATTTCCTGTTCTCTTTTGAACTTTAGCGTAGTAAAAACCAGCTTTTGACCATGCTTGATCAACCCAACCATCGCGTTGTTTATATGATCCTGCTACTGTAAATCCCCAGCCGTTTCCAATTTTGCCAGAGTTTAACATCAAAGAAGTTCTTAGATACATATCAGAACCAACTTCTTGTTTAATTGAAGCAGACTTTTTATTGTCAATACCTTTTGTGATAATATTCATTGTCCCACCTACTGAAGGTAAAGCAAGTTTCGAACTTGCAAGTCCACGTTGAATCTGGATGTTTCTTGTAACATTATCCAAACCAAACCAGTTTGACCAATAAACCCAACCGTTTTCCATATCATTTACAGGTACACCATCGATCATAATAGCGATATTTCTTTGGGAGAATCCACGAATAGTAATTCTTGCATCTCCATCGCCACCACCTTGTTGTGTAGCATAAGCACCAGGTGTGCTGTTAAGAAGCATAGGAATGTCTTGTTGACCTAGTTCTTCTTCTATTTGTTGTGGCTTAATAGAAGAGAAAGCAACAGGTGTCTCGCGAAGTTTCGCAATATCTGCAATAATTGTAACTTCTTGTAGAATAGATGAACTTAGTGTAAAATTTTGTCTTATGTTTTTATCTACAACTTTAATAGTTTGTGTTATTGGTTGATAACCAACAAAAGATGCTGTGATTTTATAAGTTCCAGGGGCAATATCAATTGAATATGCACCTTCAAGATCTGTTGAAATACCCATTCCGTTATCCAACATTATATTTGCTCCAAATAATCCATCCCCTACATCAGAGTCGGAAACATTACCATATATGCGAAATTCTTGAGCAGATACGCCTATGCTTAGAGTAATTAAAATGCAGCTAATTAAAACGTAGTTTATCTTTTTCATTTTCAATCTTATGCTTTTAAAATTTAAGTCTTTGCAAAATTACACATTAATTTTAACAAAATAAGAAAGATGTAAATTTAATGAGCCAATAATATACATATAATCTCTTAGAGTTTGCAAAAGTGTTAAAATCATATCTTTATAGCTATTAGAGAAATAACATAATGATAATTACATTTTTAAGAAATAACATGTAATATTTAATCAATTGGACAATTGTTATTTTAGCTTGACCCTAATTATTGAATATATTGTGTTTAAAGTAAATTAGCTCAGTTAAATCCTTGGTATTATAGTTGTTAAAAACGGAAATTTACTATTTTTACAAAAAAAACTTAATTGAACCTAGAACTTTTCATAGCTCGTCGTTTAGTAAGTAAACGACATTCGAGTAAAAGCTTTAGCAGACCTATTGTTGCTGTTGCAATTGGTGGTATTGCTATCGGTCTTGCTGTAATGATAGTTTCGGTTTCGATTGTTCCAGGATTTAAGAACGAAATATCCGAAAAGGTTATTGGTTTTGGTTCGCATCTTC
>CAZUQY010000333.1:0-4003 GCA_964622935.1 uncultured Bacteroidales bacterium
GATTCTGAACGTGCAATGCAAAAATGGGTAGTTTTCTTTCTGACACTATTTAGAATATATATTTTTCAATGACTTAATAAAAAATACAAGATCCTCACCATTAAAAGTACGATGGACCGCTCTTGAGAATCTTTTAAGGTCACTCTGTTGATGACCAATAACAAAATCAAAAGGAGAATTATCCATCAATTCTATAAAATGTCTAGCATTTTTAATAATAGATTTACGCTGTCCCCAAGCAATTGTTGAAGCAATTAGTCCACTTATTTCAATATCCTCTCTTTCACTAAACATATGCGGAATTGAAATAGGGTCATTATCAATAAAGTCTGGGATTGCAAACTTTTCATATTTCAACTCCAAATATTCGTACAAATCCAATTGAGAAAGTTTTTTATGCATTGCATTTATAATTTAATTCCGAAAATTAGAACTTTTTCTTAATATTCTCATAACAATTTGTTTTATTTGTAAAATGTTTTTTAACTATCTGTGGAAAGGAATAATAATTGGACTATCAGCATCTATTCCATTAGGCCCAATTGGGGTCTTATGCATTCAGAGAACTCTTAACAAAGGAAGAAGATCTGGATTTATAAGTGGATTAGGTGCAGCAGCGGCAGATGGTTTTTATGCTATTATTGCAGGATTTTCTGTTTCAATAGTAATAGATTATCTAACTGAATTTCAACTATATCTCAGAATTGCAGGAAGTTTAGTTTTATTTGTTCTTGGATACAGTTTAATAACTACAAATCCAGCTGTTCAGCTACGAAAACAACTAAAGAAAAAACGTAAGGGTCTTTTCGGTGATTTTATTTCAATTTTTGCGCTAACTGTTTCAAACCCAATAACAGTTTTTGTTTTTGCAGCTGTTTTTGCAGGTTTTCATGTGGTTGAGAAAACATCTGAAACAACATCAGTATTGGTACTAATAACAGGCATTCTCACCGGAGCTTCTATTTGGTGGTTTACATTATCAAGTATAGTTAGTATATTTAAAGAAAAATTTAGATTACGCAGCCTTTTAATAATTAACCGAATAGCAGGAATTTTGGTAATTGCATTTGGTGGTTTTGTTATTGCCACCCTATTTTTTGACAAAGTTTAAAAGACTCTAAAACTCTTGTATCTGATTAAAATCAAAATCACAATTACTCCATTCATTATCAATTGTTACACCAACCTTTTTATATAACTTTATTGCCTTGTCATTCCAATTTATAACCTGCCACCTTAATCTACGGCAATTCTCTTCCTTAGCAAGCACAAATATTTTTTTCAACAATTCTGAGCCAATACCAAATCCACGGAATTCTGGCTTAACATACAAATCATCAAGATAAAGTGATTTCCCAACCCAAGTAAAATAAGCAAAAAAATACAAGGCCATTCCTATAATTTCACCATTTTCATTTTCAGCGACAAAACACCCAAAGAGATCTTTTTCTTGTTTCATGAATTCGACAGTATTTAAAACCTTATCTGGTGCTTTTTCAAATAAAGCAAGCTCTTTAATAAAATGTAGTATTACTGGATAATCTTCTTCCTCTGCGTGTCTAATTAGAAATTCCATACCTTTTTTGAAAGCAAAAGTAATATTTTTTTTGGAGAAATTATTTTACTCAATAAGCCAATCAATAGCCTTCTCAATAGTCGAAAAAGGTCTTGTTTGATAGTTACTGTCTTGTTTTTGAACAAGCATTGAGAGGGCAATGTTTTTAGGGTTCTCTGAAACAATTGCAAATTTACTATCTCTAAATTGATCAATATTATTGTGATAAAACTTAACAATAGACTCAGAACTTCTTAAAGTATCATGAACAATAGCTTCTCGATAATCTAGCAAAAACATTTTAGTGCCTTTTGGTATTAATTCGGTTTTAAAAGCCCATTCCCATGAATCAATTATATCCGAAATTATAATCTCTCCAATATGATGCTTTGTAAGAATGCCAGTTTTGAACTCAAAATTATAATCTATATTTCTAGCAATAGGTGGCATTTGGTATTGTTTTTAGTAACATTAAACACATATTTAACAACGTAAATATAAATCATTTTTTCTTTATAAACAATTCTTTTTTATGATTTCTAATTATTTTGGGAATTATAATTAAAAACAATATCTTTGCAGCCCTATTGTCAAATGTGTGATGGGGTTCCGAAATGTCGGAACTTAGTAGCACGCTAATTTAATTAAAATGAAACATTTTGAAGTTAAAGCAAACTTACGTACTGATTTAGGTAAAAAGGCCACAAAAAAAATCAGAAAAGAAAACAACATTCCATGTGTAATGTACGGTAAAGAAAAAGTTATTCATTTTCACACTGCACAAAGTGAAATTAGAAAACTTATCTATACCCCTGCAGTAATGTTTGCAGATGTAAATATTGACGGAAAAGTAAAACCTACTCTAATTAAAGACATCCAATTTCACCCTGTATCAGATTTAATTTTACACATAGACTTTTACGAAGTTGATGAAAAAAATCCTATTAAAATTCAGATTCCTGTTATAATCGTAGGAAATTCTCCTGGAGTAAAAGCTGGTGGTAGACTAAAGATAAACAGTCGTAAAATTACTGTTAAAGGTTTAATGAAAGAAATCCCAGACAATTTTACAGTTGATATTTCAGAATTGAATATCGGTGATGCTGTGAGAATAAGAAATCTAGAATCTGACTCACTAGAGTTTATTGATCCAAAATCTAATGTTGTTGTGATAGTTTCTTCAGCACGTGGTGCTTCTTTAGATGATGATGAAGAAGGTGAAGAAGGCAAAGAAGGTGAAGAAGGTGAAACAGCGACTGAAGAATCAGCAGAATAAATATTTAATCCAAAACTATGAAATATCTAATCGTAGGTTTGGGTAATCCGGGTTTAGACTATTATAATACTCGTCATAATATTGGTTTTAGAGTGCTGGATTTTCTTGTAGGAAAATCTGGCATTTCTTTTTCTGATAAGAGATACGGCTTCAGAGCTGAGTTAAAAACCAAAGGAAAAACACTCATTCTGGTAAAACCATCTACATATATGAATTTAAGTGGAAAAGCCGTTAATTACTATTTACAAAAAGAAAAAATTCCAATTGAAAAAATGATGATAGTAGTTGATGATATAGCACTTCCTTTAGGGACAATCAGAATAAAATTGAAAGGTGGCAATGGTGGACATAATGGCCTCCAAAACATCGAAGAAATTATTGGTACAACAAACTACAATCGCCTAAGATTTGGAATAGGGAATGATTTTGGTCAAGGAACTCAAGTGAATTATGTCTTGGGAGAATGGACTGATGAAGAAAAACAAAATCTCAATAAACGAATTGAAATTGCAGCTGAAGCAATTGAAAAATTTCCAAGACTTGGCATTGAACGTACAATGAATTATTATAATAATAAGTAATTCATGCAAGAAAAAACTCATAACGAACAAACTTTTCTAAATTTCCTTTCAAGATTTGCAGGAAGACTTGCAAACGCTCGTCATCCACGATTCTTTGTAAAATTCTTCATTTTTTCTTTCAGAAAAAAATATTCAATATCACTAGATGATTTTATAATCCCAGAAAAAGGATATAAAACATTTAACGAGTTTTTTACCAGAAAATTAAAACAAAATAAACGAACCATTGAAAAAGGATTTATTTCACCAGTTGATGGAATTATTTATGATGCAGGAGAAATTGATGAACAACGCCGAATTTATGTTAAACACAAATACTTTAGCGTTGATGAACTAATTAAAACTAATTCTAATTCATACAGTTCGTTTACTGTGCTTTATTTATCTCCATCTGATTATCACAGAGTACATGCTCCTTTTAAAATGGATGTCAAAACTATTATTTATATCCCTGGCACATTAAAATCAGTTAAAGAAAGTAAGGTTTTGAAAAATGAAGAGCTTTATTGTCATAACGAAAGAATTATTCTTATTGGAGACTCAGAATATGGCAAATTTTCAATTGTTCTCGTTGGAGCATTAATGGTTGGA
>CAZUQY010000334.1:0-3998 GCA_964622935.1 uncultured Bacteroidales bacterium
CAACAATTTTCTTGTACCAATCTTCCCCATATCCTGGTTGCTCTAGTGAAGGTGCATAATACATGTATCCTTCTGGTACTTTAGTAGGAGTCTTTACATTTCCATCCATATATTTTGTAAATAAATATGCATAAAGCTCAGTCCATCTTTTGTGAGTTGTTATTGATGCGTCATTTGAAAATCTGTTTATCTCATTTTGAACTTTCACAGGGTCTGATTTATATAACTCCGTAATCTTCTTTTCAAATTCAGTAAGACTAGAGACAAAACCTTTATGTAATTCAGATTGCACTATTTCAATTTCTGGATACATTACATCATATCTAGTGTATGCAAAATTAGATACCATATTAAAAATCCAAAATGCTGATTCCATTGTAAAGTTCATTAAACTACCATTACCTACTTTGTATGGTTGTGGAATCACATTGATAGAAGCATACATTGGAACATATACAGATGTTGCAGCATCATCAACAGAGAACCAATTGATTGCACCAATCATATCAGGTAACCAACTACGTAATTGAGCAACAAAGGAGAATCCTGTTTGTTGAGTACCTGTTGCTCTTTCATTACAATAAGCTACTCCATCAACTTCCCAAGTAAGCGGTCTCCATCTGTATGGATTGCCAAAAGGACCTGCTCCAATGTCTTTAGACATATCAAGTTCAGTACCTTCTAAATGATCTCCCATAAATTTGAACATGTCTATTTCTGATATTTTTCTATTCGGTTTTATCCATAATGGCATTCTATTAGTAGCATAACCATTTTCTCCATGTTCGATATGCCCTTTTGCATATTCCCAGTATTGACCCATATCATCAGAAACTGCATTAAAGAAAGCCCATACTCTGATTTCACAAAAACGAGCACCACCAAAACCTACAGGAGCATAAGTATCAGAAAAACTGAAATCTTCATTTTTTCCATCAAAATATTCCATTTTACGAGCAAAACTGATTACGTCTTTGGAGTTAAAAACTGTCTGACTTTTATTAAACCAATCATTTTTTTTCTGATAGTCAAAAGTTGTTATTCTTGCTTGGTTTGCATGTGCACATATATAACCATCAGGAATTTGCATTGCGACCCAAACAGCTCCTTTATTATTAGGACCTTTACCGATGATTTCAAATATCCACGCTTCATCTTTATCACAAACAGAAAATGATTCGCCAGAACTATAATATCCATACTCATCCAATAAAGTTGTCATTATCATAATCGCTTCACGTGCGGATGTAGACCTTTGAAGCGCTAAATATATAAGACTTCCATAATCAATTATTCCAGTTGTGTCTACCAACCCATCTCTTCCACCATATGTTGTTTCTCCAATTGCAACTTGATGCTCATTTACATTACCAACAACATTATATGTTTCTTCAACTTGAGCAATTTCTCCTAAAAATTTACCTGTGTCCCATTCGTAAACTTTTAACATACTGCCTTTAGGATATTTCTTTGCAGCATAATGGTATAACTCTCCATACAGCAAATGGCTATCTGCAGCATAACTTACCATGACAGAACCATCTGTTGAAGCACCTTTAGTAATAATAAAGTTCGTACATGAATAACCAGAGATTGATAAAAACAACATGCTGGTCAATAAAATTGAAAAATATTTCTTCATCATTTAAAAATTAAAGTTTTTACAAATATAAATTTTAATATGTAAATACAAATCCTAAAAGAGGTTTATATTTACTTTTTTTTCGAATTTTATACATAATTATTAAAATAATTTAGACATTTTTAAATATCATAATTACATTTGTCAAAAATTGCGCCGAATTATGATAAGTTCAATTGTATGGGATGTTAGTCCAGCTTTACTGGACTTAGGGAGTTTTCAAATAAGATATTACTCTATATTATTTGCACTAGCATTTATCATAGGTTATTTTATTGTAAAACGTTTTTATAAGAATGAAGATATTCCTGTTTCTGAATTAGATTCTCTAACTGTTTATGTTGTACTTGGAGGTCTGATTGGTGCACGACTCGGACATTGCATTTTCTATGACTGGGAGTATTATTCTAATAATTTACTAGAAATAATCCTTCCTGTAAGTTTTAACCCCTCTTTTCAATTTACTGGATTTCAAGGCTTAGCTAGTCACGGTGGTGCAATTGGGATTATTATATCATTATTAATTTTCCAAAAAAAGTCAACCAAAAAGAGTTTCTTTTGGGTTATAGATAGAGTTGCTGTTCCTACTGGTTTTGCAGGTGCACTAATTCGTTTAGGGAATCTTATGAATTCTGAAATTTATGGACATCATACAGATCTTCCTTGGGGAATTATCTTTGCCCGAAACGGCGAAACACTGCCAAGTCATCCTACTCAGTTGTATGAAGCATTTTTTTATATAATTACTTCTATAGTACTATTAAGGTTGTATAAAGTTGAAAAATTCCGAAACGCAAGAGGCTTTTTACTTGGAGTATTCTTCATAATGATTTTCACCGCTAGATTCTTCATCGAATTTGTTAAAGAAGATCAAGTAGCTTTTGAACATGGAATGGCATTGAATATGGGGCAAACATTAAGCATTCCTGTTGTTTTAGTTGGAATCTTTTTGGTTTTTTGGTCATTAAGAAAATCAAAAGCCCCTGTAATCAAGTAGATGTCTAATATAAACCTGACATACTTAGTAAACACATTTACAGATGACCTATACAATTGGGCCTATTATAAAACTTCAAATATTGATATTGCTAAAGATTTAGTTCAAGACACTTTTTTAGTTGCTTCTGAAAAAAATAAAGGTTTCCAAAACAAAAGCAGTCACAAATCATGGTTGTTTGCAATTTTAAACAATAAGATTGTAGACTATTATCGTAAGAAGATCAGAGTAGAAAGCAATTTTGATAATTTAGGGAATTACTTTAACGATACTGGTGATTGGAGTTCAAAATCAAAACCTTTAGATTGGGGTGAATCTGAGTCAAAACTTTCAGAAAGTGTTGAATTTCAAGAAGCTCTTGCAATATGCTTGAATGAACTACCTGAAATTTGGAACGCCTGTATTAACTTGAAATTCCTAAGTTCAAAAAGTGGAGATGAGATTTGTCAGGAATTAGAAATATCATCGTCTAATTATTGGCAGATAATTCGTAGAGCAAAATTACAATTACGAAAATGTATAGTAATAAATTGGATTAAAGACTAATCATGAAAAGATTAATGCACATACTTTTCCTTTCTTGTCTAAAGGCAACAGAGTTAATTGAAAAGAAATTTGACTTTAAGTTAAGTTTTAAAGAAAAAATTCAGTTAAAAATTCACAAAATGATGTGTAGTGCCTGTTCAAATTATGAAAAGCAAAGCCATTCAATAGAAAATGCTTTAGAAAACGATTCTAAGCATACTCATCCAAATAATGCCGACACTTGTCAACTCAAGGAAGAAATTTTAGCAAATCTTTCGAAAAAGTAAACCATCTATAAGTTTTGTCTATTCTATATCACTTGAAAACACAAGGATATTTCCATTTACATGTTTTTTTTTGCAATTTATTGTCAGGAATGATTGAATTGATCGACTACTCTATTGTAAACAAAATAAAAACTTAAAATTTAATATTATGAAAACAATAAAATCAATATTAGCAGTAGTGTTCTTTACTTTAATTATGGCAGGTTCAGCTTTTGCTCAATCAGATGCTAAAGTAATCGCAGTAATAAATAAAGCCGATTGGTGTGGAACATGTGTAAAAAATGGTGAAAGAGCTATGATGACAATGATGAAAAGTAATAAGGATGGTAATGTCCACTTTATTAAAAATGACTTGACTAACGATGAAACGAAAAAGAAGTCAATGGCAGTTTTAAAAGAATTTGGGTTTGACGAGATCTTATCTGAATATAAAGGAACTGGAATGGTTTACTTTTTTGATAGAGAGAGCAGAAAATTAATAAGTAAAATCAGTGTTGCTAAGTCGAACGACAAATTGATTGAAGCAGTAAAGATGGTTTCCAAAATG
>CAZUQY010000335.1:0-3996 GCA_964622935.1 uncultured Bacteroidales bacterium
TGATTTGGCTTTTACGATAAAATTTAAAAACAAAATTCAAAAAATCTGGCTCAGTAGGAACTCTTACGAAGGAATCGTTATTCCTTTTTCGCACTCCACATAGCCGCAACCGTTACCAGCAATGTCACAGCAGAGTATTATTTAACATTTTGAACAATTCTTTCGCCAAAAATCATTAAACTCATTATGCATATTCTACCTTTTGCAAAATATAATATTGACTCAAATCTATCCGAGAATGAAATTGGGTATCGATTATCATGCAGTTTTGACAATATTGAATCATTTAGTGAAAAACATTTAAAAGGAAGTACAAGATCAAAAGATTTTGAAGGATATATTTCTGATGGGAAATATCATTTTCGAAGAAGAATGAAAATAGGCTATTCGGGATTTATTCCCATGGCTCATGTTAAAACAAGCGAAGAAATAAAAGGGAAAACAAAAGTATCAGTTAAAATAAATCCCAGAAAATCTGTAAGTATTCTTCTTCTTCTATTATTACTATTCTTTTTGATAATTTCTTTTTCAACAATACGAACAAACATAAATCCAGAGTATCAAAATAAAATTGAAGAAATAAACCAAATAACGCATGATTCTGAACTAAACTTAAAACCTATTCCGGAACAAAATTTCAGTAATTTATTTCCATCAATAATGTTTTCGTTCTTACCATTCATTGGTTTTTATCTATTTTATATAATTCTATTCAATTTAGAATTGAAACTTTTAAAAAGTTTTTTTGAATCTATTGATTTAAATATAAATCCTTAAAGTAATAATAAATAAAACACAGCTGGTAACAACACCTATATGTAATGTGGAAATTCGCCTGTAAACGTTCGGGCAGAACGATTCCGAACACCGCCAAATTTTTACATTTGGCTTTTGCGATAAAAATTAAAAACAAAATCTAAAAATTTGGCTTCGTGGGAACTTTGAAAAGTTAATTACTATTCCTATTCCACACTCCACATAGCCGCAACCGTTACCAACAAGGCGAAGTGCGACCAAGACTAACTGATGAAAAAGCCAACTTGTTTGCTTTGAAAAGATTTTGTTTTTCCAACACGCTTTTGCCCTGAGGGGCAATTTGGGTAGGCCACACACATTAAACACATTTGCAAATCGCACAACCAGCCCACATACCAAAATTTGCAAAAGAGTTCAATTTGACAATTAGTGCATTTTGTGTAAAACTTATTATTTAAGCCTAATGTTTTCAATATCCAACAAGAAATAATTTATTATCTTTGAAAAGATTTTATATTGCAAATATCATGAATTTAATGCAAACATTTTTTAGAAATCTAGGATTCTCTTTCGATACAGATATCGTGAAAGAAACTTTATGTTTGCATGATAATGAAGAACTTAGAAATAAACTATCTGGAAATTTATTCGCATATAAAAATGAAAACTCCAATAATTCTTTCTATTTAATAATAATTCCATTAAATGACAAAGAGTTATTTGAAGTAAAACGGTATTTCTGGAATAAAGATAAATACGACCTCTTTTTTTATTCTACGAAATCAAATATAATTTCACTTAATTATGCTAAGACTAATCCAAGAAAGCAAATAGCTAACATTGACGAATTTAGGATTACAGGCGAGGATGACCAAAAACTTAGAAAAATCCATAAATGGCAATTTGATTCTGGTTCATTTTGGACAAATTATTCAAATTTTATTCGCAATATAAACAACAACGAGAGAATTGATAAAAAACTCGTTGAACAACTTAAATTTCTTAGAAATGATTTAGAAAAAAAGATCGGGGAAGATAGATCAGAAGAAATACAAGCCCTGATCGATAGAATGTTGTTTATCAAATTCCTTGAAGACAATCATATTATTAATTCTTTCTTTTATCAACATTATTTTGGTCATGGCACAAGCTACAAATTATTACTCCAAGAAAATGACCCTAAAAAAATAAATCAACTATACTATTTAATAAATAAGATTTTTAGCAATCGGCTGTTCTCCTCACCTTCTATTGAAGAAGATTATATTACTAACTCCTCTCTCTCGATTCTTAGTGCGATACAAGAAGATATTAAAACAAGACAGTTAAGGCTTTTTGATTTTCAATTTGATATAATCCCTATTGAGTTTGTTAGCCATATTTACGAAGTGTTTCTTGAAAAAGATCAACGTGATGAAGGTATATACTACACTCCGCCAAAATTAGCACATTTAATTATTGATGAAGTTATATCAGAGTCAGGTACTGTTCTTGATCCTGCCTGTGGTTCGGGCATGTTTCTAATTTTATCATATCGGAAAATATTAGATAAATTTAAACTTCAGGACGAAGCAAGTATTTCTGAAATTATAGAACATCGTATAAGACTATTAAAAAAATATATTTTTGGAATAGAGAAGAAGAATACAGCTTGGCGTTTAACTATTTTTGCCCTTTATTTAGAGGTACTTAAAGGATTAAACAATGACCTTATAAAAGAATATGTAAAACAAAAAATAGTAACAGGAAATGAAATTACAATATTCCCAGATTTTTCTAAGAATATTATCAATGGAAACTCCCTTGAGATAGATGAAAGCAAACTGCATTTTGTTGGCAAAACTTTTAACTACATAGTTGGAAACCCTCCTTTTTTTAAAATAAAACAGAACAAAGATAGCGAGAAGGAACTGTGCTTTCTGAGAAACTATTCTACTGAAATTAGTGGCAGTAAAATATATGCAAGTGAAATAATTGGTGATAATCAAATATCTCAAGCTTTTCTACTTAAAATTAAAGATTGGGCAAATTCAAATACAAAATTTGGTTTTGTCCAAAATAGTTCAAATTTTTATAATGATAATTCAAACCATTTTCAAGATTTCTTCTTTTCACAATATCAAATAGAAACCTTTTATGAATTATCAAGAGTTAGAAGTATATTGTTTGAAAGAGCAGGAGAACCTGTTGTTGTAACAATTTTTAACAATAAAAAGGTCTTACCCACTACAACAATTAAATACTACCCTGTTGACTTAGAACTCTATTCAAAAGAATTCAATCTATTGATAATTCAAGAAGATAAACGAATTAATCTAAAACAAGAACTCATCCTCAATAAAAATATTAGACTGCGTAATTATTTAGTAGGAAATGAGTACGATTTACAATTATTAGAAAAATTATCAAATAATAGTAGGTTGAATGACTATCTATTGGAAGGCAAGAATTCTTTAAGTCTTAGTCGTGGATTAGAAAGAGCTAAAAATGTGGATGTTGCCAATTTCTTTGGAATATCAATATCCGATTTTAATAAATTAAGTCAGAAACAAAAAGATTCTTTACATAAAAATTTCGCTTATGAGAATTATTTAAGTGATAATAAAACAGACTATTACAACACCCCATATTTATATCATAAAGAAAATATACAGGCATTTACAACACAAAAATTTGACGGCTTTCTAAATCAAAATGATGTACAAAAACCAAATTTCCGCCGCCCTAAAGAAAATCCTGAAATATTTGATGGATTGAAAATTTTACTTAATCGATTTGGAAGGCCTATTCAAGCAAACTTAATCAATTATAAATGTTTTTTTTCAACCTATTTGTTTTTCATAAAGTTAAATGATGTAAATTTATATCATCTCTTTGTTGCAATATTAAATTCTGATTTAATTGAATATTTTTTATCTCATAAATATAGAAAAAGAGGTGGTGCAAATATGGCTAATATTGATAAAAAAGCTATTCAAAACATTCCTATTCCCCATCATTTGGATGAAAGCTTAATATCTGAAATATCCAAGTTAAGCAAACAACTAACAGATGGTAAAATTAAGTTTAATGGCGAAGTTAAAGATTTTCTAAATAATTTAATTTTTGATTTTTATGAATTAGATTTTTATGAAAAGCAAAGAATTAAAGATTACTTTAGCTCCAATAAAACAAAACATAATAAAAATATAATCGAAGAATATAAGCAGACTTTGCGAGATATGTTTGAACTTTTTTTTA
>CAZUQY010000336.1:0-3996 GCA_964622935.1 uncultured Bacteroidales bacterium
TATTGTAATTATGTGTAACCATTACAACTGATTTGCCCGATTCCGTTAATTTGTATAGGATATCCATTACTTGTGTGGCACTCTCAGGGTCAAGGTTACCTGTAGGCTCATCAGCAAAAATTATAGGAGGATTATTTAAAAGAGCTCTTGCGATACTTATAGATTGCTTTTCTCCACCTGATAATCTTGTAGGAATAGCAAGCTTCTTATCTAACATGCCAACACTTTCGAGAACTTCATTAATCCTAATTTCAATATCTGCTTTGTTTTTCCAATCAGTTGCTTTTAATACAAAATGTAAGTTGTTATAAACATTTCGATCTGACATCAACTCAAAATCCTGAAAAACCATTCCAATTTTTCTTCTTAATAATGGTACATGTTTGGTCTTTATCTTTTTTAAATCATGCCCAACAATTTTACTTTCTCCATCTATTATCGGAAGTTCAGCATAAAGGGTCTTTAAAAGACTTGTCTTGCCTGAGCCAACTTTTCCAATGAGATATACAAATTCTCCTACGTCAACGGTTATATTTACGTTCTCTAAAATTAGGTTGTCCTCTTGATAAACACTTAAGTCTTTTGATTCAATTAAAAAGCTATTTTTTGTATCCATAATAAACTAGTATGTTTTGACGTGCTCAACAAAAATTATTGTCACAAAACTATATATAATATACTTATTTTCAGGTGTCTTTCGTTTTAGAAATAAACAATACTGTGTTAATTAAAACTATTTTTAAACGGCAGATTCAATATTGAATTATAGTAGATTTGACAAAGATTGCAATATAAGATATTCTTATTCAATCTATTGATTAAGTGATAGATAGGATTTGATTTGAATTTTGTTTAATATCTTGAAATAAATTAAAAAGAATTATAAACCGAAAAAGAAGAAATATGTTATCAAAACTGAAATTTTTTGGGGTTTTTATTATCATTTTTACCGGCATTGTTTCCTTTGCTCAACAAACTGGTAAGTATGATGAGACTGAATTTACTTATAAAACAGCTAAGGAGTTGTACGAAAAGGGAATGTACGTTCCAGCTCAAAAGAAATTCTCTGAAATATTAATGCATAATGGCCAAGAATATTCATCATATAAGGATGATGCAGCATATTATATTGCATTATGTTCAATGCATTTGTTTAATTATGATGCAGAGTATCAATTACAGAGTTTTATTGAAGACCATCCTGAAAGTTATAATAATAATAATGCTGCTTTTCAAATGGCAAATTATCATTTTAGGAACAGAAAATACAAAAATGCAATAAAATGGTACGAAAAAACGGAAAGACTTAGTTTGTCTGAAGAAGAACAGATAGAGTATTTCTTTAAACTTGGATTTAGTCACTTTGCACGTAATGATTTTGATCGTGCAGCAAAAGCCTTTTATGAAACGAAAGATGCAAATAGTGTTTATGGACCTATGTCATTGTATTTTTATTCCCATATTAAATATATTAGTCAACAATATCAAACTGCATTAATCGGTTTTACAGAACTTGAAAAACAACCTGCCTTTTCTGCAATAGCTCCTTTTTATATTTCACAAATCTACTTTTTACAGGAGAAATATGATGAGTTAATTGCATATGCTCCATCACTTTTGGATACTATATCGGGTGGGAGAGCTGCTGAAATCTCAAAACTTATTGGTTCGTCATATTATAGAACTGGTGAATACAAGCAGTCGATACCATATTTGAACACATATATACAAAACAACTCAAATATTACTGATTTTGATAATTATGAGTTGGGATTTGCATATTACAATTGCGGTCAATATTATAATGCTGTAAATTCTTTCAAGAAAATCACAAACATGAAAGATACTCTTAGTCAAAATGCAGCATATCATATGGGGGATTGCTATCTTAAATTGGGTAAACTTGTTGAAGCAAGACGCTCTTTTGAAACAGCATCATTATATGATTTTAATCCTGTAATTAGAGAGGATGCATTGTTTAATTTTGCTCAACTTTGTTTTGAATTATCAATGTCACCTTTTAATGATGCAATAAATGCATTATCCCTTTATATTAAAGAATATCCTAACTCCTTAAGAATCGATCAGGCTTATGATTATCTGCTTTCAGCTTTTTTAAGTACAAAAAACTATGCAGGAGCTATTTCGACGATAGAGAAGATGCCAAATCGAAATCTAAAAATTGATGAAGCATATCAACGCTTAGCTTACTATAGAGGTCTTGAGTATTTTACATCATTAAAGTTTGACGAGGCAATTGTTATGTTCGACAAATCACTTGAATACAAGAATTATGATAAGAAAATTGCTTCACTTTCTTATTTCTGGAAGGCAGAAGCTAATATGAGATTAGAAAAAAATGATGACGCAATAAGTCAGTTTAAAGAATTTGTTAATTCAACGGGATCTGTTACTCTTGAAGAATATGGTAAAGCACATTATAATCTTGGTTATGCATATTTTAATAAGAAGCAATACGCTGTTGCAAATTCTTGGTTTAGAAAGTTTGAAATGCAACCCGGATTTGATAATACTGCAATTTTAAATGATGCTTTAAACAGGATTGGTGATTGTTATTACATTGATAAAGAATTTGCTCCTGCATCAGATTATTATAAAAAAGCATCAGATATTGGGCTGATTGAAGTGGATTACACATTGTATCAAATGGCATTGTCTTATGGTGGACAGAAAGATTATCAAAAGAAAATATGGTCGCTCAGAAAACTAGTTAATGATTATCCCGAGTCTGCATATATTGGTAATGCTCACTTTGAAATTGGCCGTACATATCACACTAGCATGAACAATCCAGACTCGGCTAAATACTATTATAGCAGATTGATTAGCAATTATCCTACTTCAAGTATGAAAAAAGCAGCTATGTCAAGTCTTGGTGCAATTTATTTTAACGAACGAGATTTTAATAAGGCATTAGATACTTATAAAAAGGTTATTGCTGAATTTCCAAATACCGAAGAAGCCTCTAACGCAAATAATATGATTCGTGAGATTTATATTGAAATGGACAATCCTGATGAATATATTGAATATGCAGGTGCAAATATGAGCGAGGATGAGCAGGATGAAATAATGTGGCTCGCTGCAAAAAAACTTTATATTGATCAAAAATATAACGAAGCACTATTATCTTTAACTAACTACTTGACTAAATTTCCTATTGGAGTATATAATATTGAGGCAAATTATTTTAAAGCAGAATTGCATTTTTATTTTGAAGAAAAAGATCCTGCACTTGTATGCTACAGGGTTGTTGCCGATGCTTCACGCGGAAGTTATACCGAAGAAAGTACAGTTAAAGCTGCAAGCATTTTATTTGATAAGGAAAATTGGAGTGAAGCATATAATTACTACAAGAAATTGTATCCACTTGCTGAAAATAAATCAACAAAGCTTTTAGCAGCTGTTGGAAAGTTGAGATGCTCATATAATCTTGAAGACTGGGATAATGTTATTTCTGCTGCTGCCAATGTAATCGATAACGAAAAATCGAATGAAGAACAAAAACGTGAATCTCGCTATAAGTTAGCAAAAGCTTATTACGCAAAGGATAATAATATAAGAGCATTGGGACTATTTGAATCCTTAGCAAAAGAAGTTGTCAGTTTTGAAGGAGCAGAGTCAAAGTACAGAGTGGCAGAAATTAACTTTAAAATGAATAATGACTCTATTGCTGAAAATCTAGTTTATGAATTTGCCAAGATGAATACTCCTCAAGCATATTGGTTAGCAAAGTCTTTTATTTTATTATCAGATATTTATTATAAATACGGGGATAATTTTTCAGCGAAACAAACTTTACAAACAGTTTTAAATAATTACAATAATGAAACTGATGGAATTAAAGATGAAGCAAGTGAGAAACTTACTAAAGTTCTGGATGAAGAACAAGCTGACATTGGAGATGAAGATTTACTTGATTTGAAAATTAATTTAATTGATGAAGGGGGAGAAGATAGTGAACTGTTTGAAGAA
>CAZUQY010000337.1:0-3934 GCA_964622935.1 uncultured Bacteroidales bacterium
AGAAATAGGAATACAATTACCGGATATGCAGCATAATACCACAAGTATTTGTAATTTAAGCTGTCTGCAGAATGAATCAGAGTTAATGCTAAGAATACTCCGATTAAATTAATTGCAAATAGAGTAAACGATACCCAACGTACTGATAATCCAAGATAATACAGGTGATGAGTTGTATGATCCCGGCCACCAACAAACGGTGATTGCTTTCGTAATAAACGGTTAATAGTAACAGTTGTTGTATCTGCAAGTGGAATAATAAAGGCACTTGCTACAATAATTATTTGTTTAAAATTATAGCCGTATTGAAAATCTTCTATCGGAACTGCATTCCAGTAAAAAACAATACCAACAAGAGCGAGAATCGCACCAAGGTATTGACTTCCATTATCACCCATATACATTTTTGAAGGATGCCAGTTATAAAAGAGAAAACTTATTAAAGCTGATGATGTCGAAACTAGAACCAATCCAACAAAAATAGAGATTTCAGAATCAAATAGTATTGAGTAAAGTGCAGCTCCACCGATGATTGATAAGCTTGTCAGTGTAGTAACTGAATCCATATTGTCAAGCATATTTATTGAGTTCATGATGCCGACAACCCATATAAATGTTATGGCGTAATTATACCATTCGTATGGTGAGATCTCAATATAAATGCCATTAAAGATTAAAATAAAAGCACATAGAAACTGTATTATGAATTTAAAAGATGGGGGAGTGCTAATAATATCATCTGCTAATCCCATGATGAAGGATAAGGTCACTATAATCAGAATGCTAATATACTCACTGGTTTGATATATTTCGGCTTTAAGAACAAATAATGCAGCAATTGTAAGCCCCAGAAAAATGGCATAAAATCCAACTCCACCAAAAATGGGTTTTGATTGTGTGCTAAAACGGATTGCTGAATTGTTCGCCTTTTTTACTAAAAACTTTATTGGTCTTTTACTGAAAAAGTTGTTCAAGAAAATCCCTAACAATAAAGATAAAACAAAGGTTATAAGTATTGTTATTTGCATTATTTCTTCTTTTTAAATTTGTCAGTTATTTTTCTAAAATTGCTTCTCTTATCTTCAACTTCTTCGCCATAATAAGAGTTGTGAATTTTTGTTAGATAACCATACCCATAACCATAACTTGTGTATCCATATTGGTATCCATAGCCACTTTGATAACCATAACCGTATCTTCCAGAACTTCGTTCAATACCATTAAGAACAATTGACATTTTTTTAAGATTGCTGCTGTCGACAAATGAATTAACATTTTCGATAAATGTTTTAGGACTTGTGCCTGCTCTCATAACGTAAATAGGATTATGAGCAAGTTTATATGTTACCAAGGCATCTGTTACAATCCCAACAGGTGGAGTGTCAATAATAATTATATCGTAATCTTTTTTAATCTCTTCAATTACCTCTTTCAATCTAGTCCCAAGTATTATCTCAGCAGGGTTTGGAGGTAATGGACCACTTGTAATAAAGTCTAAATTTTCCACATCACTGTGGTTGACACATTCTTGGTATGAATGCTTGTTTATAAGAATTGTACTTATTCCTTTTAGGTTTTCTACAGAGAAACACTTATCCAGACGAGGTTTGCGAAGGTCAAAATCAAGTGCAATTACTTTTTTGTCCATCATTGCATAAATTGCAGCGATATTTAACCCAACAAATGTTTTACCTTCTCCGGCAATAGTTGAAGAAACTGTAATAATTCGGCATTTATCTTCTGTGGGATAAAATTCAAGATTTGAACGAATGTTTCTAAATGCTTCTGCCATCATCGATTTAGGTCGTTGATGAACGACAACTTGTGACACATCCATGCTTGTTTTTGCTGTTGGGATTCCTCCTATAACAGGTATTTTAGTGTATTCTGTTATGTCAATTGTTGAAAGGATTTTATTAAATAATAAGTATTTTAATAATACAAATAAAACTGATATTACAAAGGCTATTATTAACGCCATTAGAATTACTTGGCTTAAAATTGGGTAGTCTGGGGCAGTTGGAATGCTTGCTTTTTCTAAAATTAAATTGTCACTTACATATCCTGCCTGTGAAATCATTGTTGTGGCTTTTGTTGTTATCAACTGACTGTAGAAGTCTTCGTTGATTGAGTAAAGCCTCATAAGCCTTGCATATTCGATTTCGTCATAGCTGGAATCAGTAAAAACCTGATTTTCCATTTCTTGCACTTTCTTCGAATATTCAACCTTTTCTGCTTTGAGTCTTTCTATTGTAGAACCAATAAATTCTACAATAGTTTGTTTTTTTGAAGTGATCTGTTCATCCAAAGTAACAATCTTGTGATTGTTAGTCGTCACATCAAATAATAGAATCTCTCTACGACTTATTAGCCCCTGTAATGAGTTTATCATTCCTGAAATGAAACTATCCGACTGTTGACCTGAAAGCATTGCTAATATTTCGTAGGTTTTTAATTCAGGGTCTTTTTCAATTTTTTCTGCGACTTTTTCAAGAGTCATAATCTCGAAATCAAGGTTCAATAACTTGGTTTCAATTTCTGACATTTTTGTGGTGTATAAACTGGTTTTGTTAAACAGGATGCTCCCATTACCAGATTTAATATTATTCTGTTGTTTAAAATCGTGTAAGTCTTGTTCCGTTGAATTTAATTGAACAAATATATTCTCCATTTGCTGGTCAATGTACTTAATGATATTTGTTGCACTTTCTTTCTTTTTATTTTCATCAAATTCAATGAATTTCTCAGCAATTGCATTAGTTATTTCAGCAGATTTTCTAGCATTATAATCATTATAAGTTATCAGAATAGTTCCTGCATTTTCATTAAGCACTTGAATGTTTAGATTATTGGCAATGTTTGATAATACCGTTTTAGTATTATTGATAGTAAAGAAATACTGAGACTTATTGTCAGGATTAAGTTCAAACTCCATGTCTTTCTTTGATGGGAAGTGAACAAATATTTCCATTCCATAAACAGATTGCCACTCTTCAGGTGAAACAAGATATTCGTAATCTTGATTTCCTATTTTGTATGCTAGGTGACATTTATAATCAACAAATTCTATATTTATTTTTTGATCGAGGATTATTGTGTTGTTTATTCTATATTTTAGTTCAAAAGGTGTATTGCCATATAACTCTGTGTAAAGAAAAGTTCCCTGTCGGTAATAGCTAACATCAAGCGGAAGGCTTGATGCAACTGTTTTTAAGAATTCATTTGACCTTATAAGTTCAATTACTGGAGCCAAATCGGTTTCCATTACACCAGCATTTATACCTAATATCTGATTAGTTTTATTTTCGTTCTTAATTTGTAATACTGTAGTTGTTTCAAAGACTGGACGTGTATATCTAAAATATGCATAACCTGACATTAATGAAACAACAAAAATTATGATAACCAGCCATAGATTTTTTTTGAAAATCGTGAAAAATGTCCTAGGATCAAATTTTTGATTGAATATTGGTATTTTATTTTCCATTTAGATTTGCTTATTTATTAAGTGCGAAAAAGACCCCGTAAATTGTAACAATAGTTGTTGTAAGAGTTAGATAAGGAGATATTTCCGTTAATATTCTGTAAACATATTGTGGTTTACTGTCTATATAGATGATGTCATTTGCTTCAAGAATAATATTAGAGTCTTTAAGCTCACTTAGTTTAGAGATATTCCAGTAATAAATATCAGGATTGTTTGTAAGATCTCCTCTGATTAATTTTATTTTGTATGATTTGCTGATTTTGCTTAATCCACCAGCTTGAGCAATAGCTTCTATTAGTGTTAGGTTTTCAGTTGGCATTTCTATTATGGATGCTGAAGTCCCGGAATTCATAAAAATCATTACTTTACGATTTGTTACCTGTACCAGTACAAATGGGTCAATAAAATAGTCACTAAATAATGTTTCCAGATATTGTTCTGCTTCTC
>CAZUQY010000338.1:0-3913 GCA_964622935.1 uncultured Bacteroidales bacterium
CATCTGACATGCAAATTTTGTGGGCGATTTTAAAATCGTACTTTTGTATTGAAAAAGCATTTCCATCGAGAAAAAATTTATCAGGCTCTTTATTCACAAAATGTACAGTTATTTTATCTGCAATAATCTGGTTATCCCCAGACCATAAAATTGGGTCATAAAACATTTCTGCAATAGAATCTCTTGACATAAAGACTAACGAATCACATCGTGCTTGCACATCAGTTTTATAAATTTGCACTTTCCTAAAGGCTCTAATAATCCTATTTTCAGAAGTATCTACAGATATAAAGACTGTATCAGAATGCAGAAAAATACTATCTCCATCTGTTACATATATAACTTTAGTTTTTTTAGTCAACATTGCATTTTTTGGATTCTCATAATAATACCCATAATCACCATAAGCTAGTAAGTTTTCTGCAGTATCAATAACTGACACATTAACAAACGCTTCGCCATATCTTATTTTGCGATCATAATAAAGGCTATCACCCTTAAGGTAATTTGGTCCTGATCTCAACCATGCATTTTCGGAAAAGGCCGCGACATCAGTTCTTGTATTGTAATACCCGTTCTCACAATAAATCAAATTTGAGTCAGCCACAATATGCGTTGGCCCATAAAAGTATGAGATTGCAGAGTCTGTATTATATCTTAAAGAATCTGAAAAAATATCATACTGGGGATTCTTAAGAACTACAGTATCAACAGCATAATAATCCTTTCGTTTTGTAAAGTAATATCCTCTTCTTGAACTAAGTCTGTTTTCGCCATCAAAAATCCTCCCACCTTCAAAATAATAAGCCATATTCTTATTTCTATCATAATCAAGAGAATCGGTAAGTAATAATGATTCGTGATGTTTGAGAATTACAGAGTCTCTCATTTTTGCTATTTTAGTATTACCATCGTATTCGAGGTACTTTCCGACTAATAGAATCGTATCACCTTGTTTAATTCTCACATTACTATATGCTTCAATTGTGTTAGACGCATCGTAAAAATACGCCGAATCACAAAACATATAGGCTTCCTCATGTTTAAATATTACTTTTCCTAGTAATTTTTTTGCTTTTATTCCTGTTGACTCATCGTATTCAAGACTATTAGCATGGATTATTTCAACTTTTTTTAGGCTATCATTACTTTCGTCATTAGTAACATCCTGAGAAAAAGCTAAAATTGTAAACCCCATAAACAAATGGGAAAGTAACAATATTCTAAATATTACAGATTTCATTTATTGATTAGCTCGTCAATGATTTCCTCGATGCTAACTCTGTCTGCTTCAGCTTTATAATTCTTAATTACTCTATGTCGAAGAATGATTTTTGCAACCGCTTTAACATCTTCAATATCTGGTGTGTATTTTCCATGTAAAACAGCATGTGCTTTTGCTCCTATAACAAGAAATTGAGACGCTCTTGGGCCTGCTCCCCAATGCAAATATTTTTTTGTAATTTCAGGAGCATATTCAGAACCCGGACGAGTCATGCTAACAAGTTTGACAGCATATTCAAGGACATTATCATTAATTGGAATCTTCCTAATCAAGCCTTGAAAAAATAAAATTTCTTCTGCAGTCAATACCTTTTTTAGATCAAATTCTTTATCTATGGTTGTATTTTTAACTACTATCAATTCATCATTAAAACTAGGATAGCCTACCATAATATTGAACATAAACCTATCAAGTTGTGCTTCTGGCAATGGATACGTACCTTCCTGTTCTATTGGATTCTGAGTAGCCATTACAAAAAATGGTTCATCAAGTTTATATTCATTTCCTGCTGCTGTTACGGAGCGTTCCTGCATAGCCTCAAGTAATGCCGCTTGGGTCTTGGGTGGTGTTCTGTTTATTTCGTCTGCCAAAATAAAATTAGCAAAGATAGGTCCTTTAATAAACTTAAACTGTCTATCTTCTCCTAATATCTCTGTTCCAATTATATCTGAAGGCATTAAATCCGGAGTAAACTGAATTCTCTTGTTTTTTAACCCTAAAACTTCTGCAATTGTAGTTACTAAAAGTGTTTTAGCAAGCCCAGGCACCCCTATTAACAGACAGTGTCCACGACTGAATATGGATATCAGAACCTCCTGTATTACCTGATCCTGACCATATATCTTTTTATTTATTTCGAGTAGTAATTCGTGATATTTTTGTCTTAAGGCATCTATTGCCTCCACATTGTCTTTGTAACTAGTCATATACCTTAAAAAAATATGTTAATTATTTATAACGAACAAAGGTAATTATAATTGTAATATGAAAAAAGATGTAATATGAATTTTGAAAATTTATTAGTATTTTTGTCACAAAAATAAATTATATGTTACAACGAATTCAAAGCTTGTATTTATTATTGGCACTAGCATGCATGAGTTGTTTGACGTTTCTGCCTTTTGGAGAAATTCTAACAAAATCTTCAGAAACAATTAGTTTAGGGATTAATGGATTTGAATATTTAAAAGATGGCAAAACCGAATTTTTCTCGGTATTACCTCTTACAATCATGTTATTACTTAGTGTATTCACAACATTAATCAGCATTTTTCTTTTTAAGAAAAGAATGTTACAAATTAGATTAAATGTTTTTAACTTAATTATTCAAGCAGGAAACATTGGATTAATGTTTTATTTCTTGTTTCAAGCAAATAAAGCAGCCGGCATAGAATGGAGTAGTCATATAACAATAGTTTTGCCTGCTGTTGCGGTAATCTTTACATATCTTGCAATAAGGTCTATAGGTAAAGATGAAGCACTAGTAAGATCAATCAGTAGACTCAGGTAATTGCTCATCATCTAATTCTGTTGCAGAATCCAGAATATTCTTAGCAATTGATTTTGTTGTTTTTGCTCCAAGAGTTTTCAATTCTTCAGTTTGTCGAACAAGATTTCCACTTCCTGTATGTAGTTTGTTCATAGCTTTTTCATACTCTGATTGAGCTTTCGAGAGACCCGCACCTACTTTTTCAAGATCTTCGACAAATCCTTTAAATTTATCGTAAAGTTTTCCACCTCTTTCGGCAATTGCAAGTGCATTTTCAGTTTGCTTTGTTTGCTTCCAGATTGCTGAAACTGTCATTAATGTAGCAATTAGTGTTGCAGGACTAACAATAACAATTCGATTATCCCACGCTTCGTTAAAAACTGTATTATCGTAAGTCATTGCCGCACTAAACGATGCTTCAATTGGAATAAACATCAATAAATATTCTGGAGTGTTCAATCCTAGATTATTTAAATAATCTTTACTAGCAAGTTCTTTAACGTGTGTTCTTACAGATAATATATGCTCTTTAATTGCCACGGATCTGTCAATTTCATTTTCTGCATTAACAAATTTATCATATGCTACTAATGAAACTTTAGAGTCAATAATAATATGTTTATCATCGGGTAAATATATTACAGCATCAGGTCTGAAACGTTTTCCATTTTCAACTGTAAAAGAATCCTGAAGTTTATAATGCATCCCATTTTCTAATCCTGAAGATTCTAAAATTTTCTCCAAAATCATTTCACCCCATCTACCCTGTTTTTGACTATCCCCTTTTAATGCTTTCGCTAAATTTGCAGCTTCTTCTTGCAATTTTTGATTTAAATGTTGCATTTGCTTTAGTTCTGTACTAATTTCCGTACGTTCCTTTAAGCCTTTTTCGTAAGTGTTTTTTATAGTTAGTTTAAATTCTTTAAGGTTTTGACTAAACGGATTCAAGATCGCATCAAGCTGTTGTCGATTTTCTTCTTTGAAAGTTTTTGATTTTTCATCTAGAACTTTATTTGCAAGGTTTTCAAATTCCGATGTCAACTTCTTTTGCAATGACAATACTTCTTCTTTTTGATTTTCAAGTCTTTCATTTATATTAGCTAGATTTGTTTCAGCAGCACTTAAAGATGAATTAAGAA
>CAZUQY010000339.1:0-3886 GCA_964622935.1 uncultured Bacteroidales bacterium
AATAAACGAATATTATAATAAGAATTTTAACAGCTTTGTAAATGAGTTTAGAATTAAAGAAGCTCGTAAATTGTTATTGGATCATAAAAATGATAAATATACAATAGAGGGTATTTCCGATATAGTTGGTTTTAACAATAGAACATCATTTATATCAGCATTCAAAAGATATACAGGAGTTACACCATCATTCTTTAAAACCAACAGTAAATAATATATCCAACAGTAATTGTTTTGTTAAGATTTACCAATCCTAACATCTGTTTTTTGCAGTTTACCATTGGTATCGATAGATTTGTAGAAATTTATTGATTAATGATATCAAAACACAAAAACTCACAACCTTCTGAAAATAGAAAAGTTGAAATCTTAAATAGCATTAAAGATATAATGAGTTCGCGCAAGCCATATTTAGATTCAAGCATTAATATTGACAAGTTAGCTAAAAGTATAGATACAAATCGGCAATATTTATCAATAGTAATAAATGAGTATTTCAATAAAAACTTCAGCAACTTTATAAATGAATATAGAATAGAAGAAGCTATTAAATTAATGAAGTCAGATGAAAAAATGAAATATACAATCGAAGGAATATCGAAAAATGTTGGTTTTAACAACAGGACTTCATTTATAAAATCATTTAAACAAGTAACTGGGAAGACACCATCTGAGTATAGAAATAAAAAATAACCAAAATGACTATAATTATGAAAAAAAGATTTTTAACAATTTTAAGCATGGCAATAATGTTTGCACTTGCTTTTAGTGCATGTGACAAAGAAACCACAGACACTTTTACTGAAACAGAACCAAATGGTACTTTTGCTACGGCAAGTAGTTTAACATCAGGCGATTTGTGCGATGCAGAGATTTCTCCTTCACAGGATATCGATTACTTTAAAGTTACTGCAACAGGAGCTTTAACTATAACATTAGATGGTGATTCAAGCTTGGAGTTATACATTACTGTTTATGATCAAGACCAAGTAGTAGTGTATGAAGATGATACTGGATCTAGAGGAGCTTCTTTAACTCAAACAATTAATGCTGATGAATATGATGGTACTTTGTATTTGAAAATTGAAAGTGCATATGTCGATGATACAGGAACATACACTCTTAAATACGAATAGTAAACCCATAAAATAAAAAGCAAAAATAAGCATTGTTGGTTTTCCAATTTTGCTTATTTTTGTTTTATATAACAACCATCGATTATGAAAAAGATATTATTACTTTCACTTATTATTGTTTTAGGAGTTTTTACAATTTCTGCACAAGAGACAGAAGCCCCTACAAATCCTGAATTTATAAAATGGCAACAAGCAAAAGCTAATGGAGAAGATGTTTGTGGAGAAATTCCGCCACCAGTATTGCCACATTTTAATAATACTGTAGATTATGGAAAAGATGTTCAGTTTGATGCGGTATATGATCTAAGAACTCAAGATTGGCTAACCACACCAAAGGATCAAGCAAATTGTGGTGTCTGCTGGACATTTACAAGTTTAGGCTCAATTGAAAGTTTTTTGTTAAAATCGGGCGAAGGGACATATGATTTCTCTGAACAAAATATGCGTACCTGTCATGGTTTTATACTTGGGGATAACTTTACATGTAGTGGTGGAAGTGCTAAAAAAGCTTTTGCTTATCTATCAAGGATGGATGGCCCAATAGAGGATGTTTTATTACCATATGATGCTGATGAATTAGCAACTTGTACAGAATATAGAGCAGATGAATTCTGTTTTAATCAAATGAAATTATTCCCTGACGATCATGATGTGGTAAAACAAGCAGTTCTTGATTATGGTGGTATTTACACTAATATGTGTTATGAGGGAGGATATTATAATTCTACTGACAATACATATTATTTTGATGGAGATTTGCCTACTGATCATGCAGTTTTGCTTTGCGGTTGGGATGATAATAAACTTACGGCTGGCGGAACGGGAGCATGGATAATTAAAAATTCTTGGGGAGACGATTGGGGCGAAAGTGGATTCTTCTACATTTCATATAACGATACAAAATTCTTAAGTACAGTAGGAGCGTATCCTGGGTATACTAGAATTACTTCTGGTGACACTATTTATATGTACAATGAATTAGGTTCAATTAGTAATACTGGTTATGGAGCTGAAACTGCTTACGGTCTTGTGAAGTTTATTACAGGCGGTGAAAATGAAATCAATAGACTTGGAACTTATATAAATACAGAAGGAACTACAATAAGTTTTGAAGTATATGATGATAAGTCAGGTAATACTTTGTCTAACTTACTTACTTCCATGGGTCCTTTTACATGCGATTTTCCTGGTTATCATAGTTTTGAAATTCCCACACCAATTTTATTAGTGGCAGATGAGGATTTTTATGTAAAGGTTCAGTATAACACTCCTGGATACACATACCCAATTCCTTTCGAAAAATTCTCAGATGGGTATGCTGACCCACAAATAGAATCTGGGGTATGTTGGATTAGCAGTACTGGTTCATCTTGGACTGCTTATGGAAATGATGTGGAAGGTAAGGAGAGAGATCTAACAATCAGAGCTTATGCACATGATGTGAATGTGTCAGCTGTTTCGACAATCAATAAAAACGATTTTATAGTGTATCCACAACCTGCAAATGATGTAGTTTTTGTTGAGTTTGAAAATGATGAATACAAAACAATAGAAGTTTTGGACATTAAAGGTAGTCTTGTTTTAAAAGCTGATTGTAATTCTACACTCTTTGAAATTTCTAATCATAAATTAGTTTCTGGATATTATTTGATAAAGGTCAGTACAGATAAAAATGTGAAAACAAAACAATTGATTGTGTATTAATGTTTTTTAATTTTTGTAAAATATAAAAGAAATCAAAGAATCATTTGTTAAATAGTCTTTTGGAAACTAGTACTTAATGGAAAAATAAAGACTAGTATATTAATAGAAAACTTTAATAATTTTGAGAATTCAATTTATTAAACAAATTTATTTTGACTTTTAATAAATACTAATGAAAATAAATAGCTGGAAAATATTTCATTTGCTTTTGGTTTTAGCATTTTTCTATTCTTGTAATGAAGAACAAGTTGACCTTTTACCTGTAACTAATGAAATTGTAGAATCATTTCGTGCTGAAACTGGAATAAATGCAGTTTATGTGGTAGATACGAGTCTATTCAATACTGTGGTGAGTTGGCAAGGTCAAGGCGATTATCCTGGAGTGGATGATTGGGCAATAGCAAAAATTCCTAATGATTTCCAATTGCTAGGAGGTCTACCCGGACAATCTGAATATTACACAATCAATCAAACTATTATTGAAACAGATACAATGCAAGTTGTCTATTGGGAAAGCTTGCAGGTAAAGGAACATCCAGAATTCGGATATCGGTCTATGGTTGGTGTATTTAATATGTCAGATACAATTATAGTTGCGATTTCAAAAGCATTAGAAAATACTCAGTATGGCGAAGGTGGTGCTTGGCAAATTTATGTTGAAAACTTTAATGATGATTTAATCGTGACAGATACAATCTATCTTAAGTAATAAAAAAGAACGCAGGGGTAAGTCTTTTTGACTTAGCTTACAATTTACCAAATTTCCACAATGTCTATAACCTTAGTGTTTAATATCAGCAATATTGCATTATCTTTGTACCTTTAATATATATCATCCCGTTTGGTCTTATGCTAAATATTATAAATGGGATTTAAACAAATAATCATGCAATTTATAGAACTAAAAATAATTGACCCAATTTTAAAAGCATTACAGGATGAACAATATTCTGTGCCAACATCGATACAAGAAAAAGCTATTCCACTAATATTAGATAGAAAAGATGTTTTGGGAAGTGCACAAACAGGTACTGGTAAAACAGCAG
>CAZUQY010000340.1:0-3872 GCA_964622935.1 uncultured Bacteroidales bacterium
GACATTACAGGTGACGGCCAAATTACAATGGCCGATTGGGAGATTGGCGGAGTAAAAATGTGTAACACCTATAGCGGTGGTCCTGCTTGGGCTGATGGCGGGTTTTGTTATTTGATGTACAAAGCTATAGCGACAGGGGCATTCTGGCATGATGTTGTTCATATTATGACAGTTAATTCAACTTATGAACCTCAACTAACTGCGAAAGTTCAAATTACATATGATAATCGTAATAGAATTAAGGTTTTTGCAGGTATTGCAACAAATACTTCAGCAACAATGCCCGAATATGTTATTGATTTGCCAATATTTGATTACCAATCAGGTAACAGATATATGACTGGAGGAACTGCAGAAATTGACAAAATCCTTGAATTTGGACTTGATCTCACTCCTTTACTAAACTACATTGATCCTAATCAAGAAGCAAAATATTTTATTCAAGTTTATGAAAATGACCTCGAAGGATGGGGTGTTGGAACTCTTGACTCATTCTCATTAATAAATTACAGCTCCGGATCTCCGGTTGAAACTATCTGTGCATCGTCTGCTCAAACTATACCCCAAAATGGTATAGCCACAATGAGCATTACAAGCTCCGAAAACTACGACCCCGTTCAAATAAGCACCTCTGCACTTTCGAGTGGAGCTATGTTTAGTCCATTCTCACAGCAATTAACTGCTAGCGGTGGTTCAGAACCATATACTTGGAGTTTTGATATGGATTTCACAGTTAGTGAATCAACAACATTATTACCAACAGGTGGCACAACTCTTAGTGGAAGTGGATTTTCAGCAGTACCACTTGGTTTTACTTTCAATTATTACGGCGAAGAATATAGTACAATCTATATCAGCAACAATGGTTTAGTTGTCTTTAAAAGCGGCTTTGACGATTATTTACCCTATTATAATAATCATGATGCAACTGTTTTCATGCATACAAAATGTATAGCTCCATTATTTGATGTTTCTATATCGTCAACAATGACTAGCATTTCAGGATCTGGGTATAAAACAATCATTTGGGACAACTCTTTAATTGATTTTGCTATGACTATTCACGATAATGGAAATATCGAATTTATATATGACAATTCAGTAATTAATAATCAGTACAATTATGTATGTGGAGTATCTAACGGTGATGAAATTAATTTCCAAAGACTTGAGTTTGACGATCCCAATAATGTAGCTAGCGGCTTTAAATATTCATTAATCCCTTACAATATTCCTGAAGAATTTGATATTTCACCAGATGGATTACTCACAGGAATGCCAACTCATGAATATTTAGCTGAAGATTTCTACTTCAAAGTTGTGGACAATAACGGAATAAAAGACAAAATAACTCTACCATTTGTAACTGACGGACTAATACTTTCATATGATGTGAATACTCCTGACGACGATGTCATTGAATATGCTGAATCTTGCACAATAGATCTTACTGCAAATAATCCAATGGTAAGTCAAATAACAGGAATTACAATTACTGCTACATGCAGCGATCCTTATATTACAATGACAGATGACAACACAAGTTGCCCGGATCTTGACCCATTACAGGAAGAAATTATTACAGATGCATTTTCATTTAATGTAAGTGCAGATATCCCTAATGATTATTCATTCCAAATTAATTTCACAGTAACGTCTGACCAGGATACTTGGGAGTATATATATAACTTTACAGCATATGCTCCAAACATATCTATTGGAACTATTATTGTAGACGATTCAAATGATAATATTCTTGCACCTACTGAAACTGCTGATTTGTATATTCCGATTTCGAATTACGGAGGCTCTGACGTACACAATTTAGTGGTTAGTGCAACAACATATGACCCATACATAACCATTAATACAAATACCGATAATATTAGTGTTCTAGAACCAGATCAATCAGAGGATGCATTGATAAATATTACAACTGCTTCAATTTTACCTAATCAGCATGAAGCACTAATTAGTCTTAACATTATTGGTGATAATGGCTACGAAGAAAATATTGATGTATATATCACAATTAATACAGCTATCTTAACAGTTACTACAACTACCGTAAATGACGGAGATAACAATTGTCTTGATCCTGGAGAAACAGCAAATGTTATATTCGATCTAAAAAATATAGGACTTGTTGGAGCTACTAACATTACCGCAACATTGAGTTCAACAGATCCTTTTATTACAATAAATACATCTCCGCAGGACATTGCTTCGCTTGTCGCAGATAGTCATACTCCTTTAACATATAATATTTCAGTTGATGAGTCTTGTGACATGGCGCATCTTGTAGAACTAAATTTAAATACTACCGCAGACAATGGACTAAATACTGACATCACATGTTATCTTATAGTCGGAATTCTAATTGAAAACTTTGAAACCGGAACACTAACTACTTTTGAATGGACACAGCCCGGTGATTTAGAATGGTATGCTATTACTGACGAAGTTTATGAAGGATCATACAGCCTGCATTCAGGTGATATTGGAGACGACCAAATGTCAACTCTTGAAATTGATATGTTTGTTATTGCTGATAGTGAAATTAGTTTTGCTAGGAAAGTTTCCAGTGAAAACTATTACGATTTTTTCGAATTCCTAATAGATGGTGTTGTAAAACTTAGTCTTTCAGGAGAAATGGCTTGGGATGAATACACTTGTCCAGTTACTATTGGTGCACATACTTTTTCTTGGAGATATAGAAAAGATGGCACATTATCAAATGGCTCAGATGCTGCTTGGATTGATAATATTATCTTCCCTGCAGTCAACAACATTCCTCCAATACTCAGCTGTGAAACTAATGAGATTTTCAAAACTATGAATACTAATCAAGAAGAATACAATCCACTGACAATATCTAATATAGGCGGAGGCTTCGTAGAATTTGAAATCAACATTATCCCAGATGGAATAAAAAACAAGAGTATTGATGGCACAAGCATTGAAGCAAATCTCAACACATTTGAACCGGGAATAACCTATGATGTAACATTTGAACTAAATGCCGCTTCTCCAGATATGGAGTGGATTAAAACCCTAGCCATTAATTTCCCTGATGAAGTAACTGTTAACAGTTCGTCAGATCTTGTAGGTCCATCTGGAACTCTATTTAGTAATACATTAACAGGTCAAGGAGCAGATCTAATCTGGACAACTACCGAAACATGGGGGCAGATTCATGAAAATGAGACAGCATCTTGTACTGTAAATATTACTTTTGATGAAAGCTATACTGGCTCGACATCAGATATAGAATGTACGGTATCTGGTGATACTTATGGTTCTGAACCTCACACTGTTTATTCAACTATAGAAATTACAAATTCAAGCTCATTTTGGTTGAATGTAAATCCAATGGATGGAGTTATTACATATGATTCAGATTTTGAACTAACGCTTAATTACAACACAACTGACATGACAGAAGGTGTTTATTATGCTGATTTAGTTATTTCCGATACCGAAACAATTATTACAATACCGGTTGAACTCACTGTAGATCTCACATCTGACATTGAAAATGTTAATCCTGAACAAAATCCTACCATTTATCCAAATCCTTTTAACACAATATTATATCTAGACTATTCAAATACAAATGCAGATATAATTTCAATCAAGCTATATGACATTACTGGTAAGCTCATTGATATTCCCAATTCTAAGACAAACACATCTTCATTAAATAGAATAATTGAAATCAATATAGGCAAAACACTACCAACAGGTATGTATTTATTGAGAATTGAACATAACAATAACTGCTATTTTGAAAAAGTAATAAAAAATTAATTATTGTTTGCTAATAAGATCTATCAATTCTGTTACAAAAACCATATGGTTTGCGATATCAT
>CAZUQY010000341.1:0-3861 GCA_964622935.1 uncultured Bacteroidales bacterium
AGCAATAGCTCAATCTTTGATTTTATCTTATTCCCTTTGAAAGAAACGAAAACAAATGGAAACAATAAGAGAGAAATAACTATTTCGACTTGCGATTTACCCTCAGGCCAATAATCAGTATAAATCAAACCAATCAGAGCAAAAATCATAGGTAAAACTAAAATATAAAAACGATAGTTCTTGAATAGTAAAATAAATTCCTTATAGTTTTCAACTTTTAGTAATGAAACCAATAATAGCATTCCTGTGGTCAAAGAAGCCAATTTAATGTGAATCGGTATCATAAAGACCGTTATACACACCAAAAACAATTCAATTTGATCCAAAATTCGTTTCATATTGCAAAGTTAGTTTTTTTTAGAAAATAATGATTCTTCTAATAAAAAAACAAAAGTCAGAATAATCAAAAAAAAGTACGCTTAAAGTTTTCTATTTTAAATAATTATAGTACTTTTGCTGCTCGATTTTAAAAGATTAATTATTAATTAAAAACACAGAGTTATGATTAACCAGTACGAAACCGTTTTCATTGCAACTCCCGTTTTATCTGAAGCACAGATGAAGGAAGCGGTTGAAAAGTTCAGAAAGGTTATCACCGACAATTCAGGTGAGGTCGTTCATGAAGAGGATTGGGGTTTAAAAAAACTTGCTTATCCAATCCAGAAAAAATCAACAGGATTTTACCATTTGATTGAGTTCAAATCAGAAGGTGCATTTATTGAAAAGTTAGAAACACAATTTAGACGCGACGAAAAAGTTATGCGTTTCCTAACTTTCAAGATGGACAAACATGCAATTGCATACAGTGAGAAAAAACGCAGAATGAAAAAAGAACAAAATCAGAAGGAGGCATAATTATGGCACAGAACAATTCAGAAATTAGATATCTTACTCCTCTGGCAGTAGAAGTAAAAAAGAAAAAGTATTGTCGTTTTCTTAAAAATCGCATAAAATATGTGGATTATAAAGATGCTCAATTTTTAAAGAGATTTTTAAACGAGCAAGGTAAAATATTGCCTCGTCGAATTACAGGAACATCATTAAAATATCATCGTAAAGTTGCCCAAGCAGTAAAAAGAGCACGTCATTTAGCTTTATTGCCATATGTAACTGATTTGATGAAATAATAAAGGAGGACTAAGAAAATGGAAATTATATTAAAACAAGACGTAGAAAACTTAGGACATGTAGATGATATCGTGACTGTAAAATCAGGTTACGCAAGAAATTACCTCATTCCTCAAGGCTATGCTAAACTAGCAACAAAAACTGCTAAGAAAATTCATGAAGAAAACATGAGGCAAAAATCTCACAAAGAAGCAAAACTTCGTGAAAATGCTGAAGCTATAGTTGCAAAATTAGAAGGTCTAAAAATTAGAGTTCCAGCTAAAACTAGTACAACAGGTAAGATTTTTGGCTCAGTAAATACAATTATGCTTTCAGAAACTCTTGCAAAAGAAGGTTTTGAAATCGATCGTAAGAATATTGCAATTAAAGGCGAAGGGATTAAAGAAGTTGGAAATTACACTGCAATTGTTAAAGTTTACAAAAACATCAAAGTAAACATAGATTTTGAAGTTTATTCTGACTAGTATAAAGAAACATAATAAAAAAATCCACTTGTAAAAGTGGATTTTTTTTTAAACTATTCTAAAACCTTTATTAGTAAAGTACTCTGCGAGTATGTCAGTATGATTCCCTGGAACTAAAAGATGGTGATTTCCAAGAGGAAACTCCCTCAATAAAAACAAGTCCTTAGATAAAAGTTTCACCTTAGCTTGCGTACGACATCCATCAATTAATTCACCAGATTCAACAATTTCTCCGAGTGATATGGAACAAAACTCCAATTGATGATCTATTCGAAACACAGTAACTGGACCTTTTTTTATTTCTGCCTTTAAAGCACTCGCTTTACCTGATTCAAAATGAGTGTCAATCTCAAAATCATCTGTCATATTAACAGGCGCTGTACAATGAGAAAATATAGCTGCTTCACGATCAATATAATTCAAATTTGCCATCCAAGGCACTATACCAACTAATCGTGACATAACAATCATACCTGCAGCAGCACATAAATCGCCTTCGCAAATTGCCGGGATATTTCTTGAATTAAATGCTGCAAGAGGTAAACATGCACTATAAGAGTTTTGACTAATAAGATTAAAACATGCCACTGTAAATGCAGAAAGTTTATCCCTCTCTATTAAATGATTTAACTTATTATATAATAATCCACTTTCATTTAAAGTATCAAACTTATAATCAGCAAAATAACGATTAAATGTATCATCGCTAATTGTATCCGGTAATGCTAGAACATCATCCCAATTATATTGAATAATTTCAATATCCAAGACTTCTTTTAGTAATTCATAATCGGGGACACTAGCTACCAACCAATTTTCAGGATTACCAATCAAAGCAAGCCTTGATGTAGCAAACTTATTTTGATGGTTCAGAAAAACATGCAGTGACTCCAAGGTTTCAATTAAATCAAGATTAAATATTTTTGTTATTACACCTTTTTCATTTAACAGTGCTTTAACCTCTGTAGCTGCAGACCATGCGTTTTCGTTCTGAGTAGCAATAAAACAATATCTTTTTTGAGGTTCTATCTGTCCTAATGCATTGTGCTCAGAACCACCAGTAAGAAACCATATTACATCAGGTTCTTTATCAACAAATTGGATACCTTCCTGAGAATGAAATCTACCCATTAATTCAGACTTTGCCTTACTAATTTTTTCATCGCTTATATCATTATAAGCAGCTATAAATATTTTCAAAATTTAATAGTTAAGTTAAAATTTAACAAAAGTTACTATTTAACAGCAATTGTTTCGATTTCCACAAGAACTCCCAAAGGTAATCCCTTAACAGCAAACGCTGCTCTTGCAGGAGGATTTTCAGCATAACATTTACCATAAACCTCATTCATTGCAGCAAAATTTGCCATATCACTTAACAAACATGTTGACTTTATTACATCCTCATAAGTGTAACCAGCTTCTTTAAGAATAGCTCCAATGTTTTTCATAACTTGTTCTGTTTGAGCAGTTATTCCCTCAGGAATTGAACCATCTGCAGGATTTACCGGAACTTGTCCAGAAATGAACAACATACCGTTTGCTTCAATTGCTTGGCTATATGGTCCAATAGCTTTTGGAGCATTGCTTGTATTAATTACTTTTTTCATATGAAATATTTATATTTAGTATTTATTCGACAATTTACACAAATTTTATTTACATGTGTAGACTTTCGGTTCAATTTCGCCTTGTAAGACTCTTAGTCCATTCATAGCAAGAGCAGACATTTCATTTTCACCAGGGTAAATTTTTATTGGAGCAATAAATTTAGTCATATCTTCAACAAATGAACAGAACTGCTTATTGTAAGCTATTCCACCTGTAAGAATAATTGCATCAACTTCACCTTTAAGAACTGTTGAAAGAGCCCCAATTTCTTTAGCTACTTGATATGCCATAGCATCAGAGATAAATTGTGCTTTATCATCACCTTCTTTTGCTCTCATTTCAACTTCATAAGCATCATTTGTACCTAAATAGGCTGATAATCCGCCTTTGCCTTTAAGCATCAGCTTAACTTCGTCAAAAGTATATTTACCACTAAAGCACAATTGAACAAGTTGCCCTGCAGGTAAACCTCCTGATCTTTCTGGAGAGAAAGGTCCATCACCATCAAGAGCATTGTTTACATCGACAACCCTTCCTTTTCGGTGAGCACCAACAGAAATCCCCCCACCAAGGTGAGCAATAATAATATTAAGATCTTCGTAATTCACCATGCTCTCATCAGCATATCTTCTAGCAATAGCTTTGTGGTTCAATGCAT
>CAZUQY010000342.1:0-3839 GCA_964622935.1 uncultured Bacteroidales bacterium
TTTTACAAATTTAATAATTGTTTAATTATGGACAGACTTCAGAATACAGTCTCTAAACAAGGATTGGAAAGTATCTCGATAAAATATTAAAACTTTAGAATTTTCTTTAATTCCACACTTCCTTGTCGACTTGTTTTAACAGACTTTCCATTTTTCATCAAAACTACATGTGTTTCCTTATTGTATGCTTGTATTTCTTTTATAAAGTTAATATTAATAATCGCTGAACGATGCACCCTTACAAAATTTGCTTTAGGCAACTTTTGTTCATAATACTTCATTGTGGCATTTTTAACATATTCCTTTTTCTCAGTATTGAGAACAACATAATCATCAGCAGCCTCAATAAAGTATATTTCCTGAACAGGAACAATAAAAATACGCCCCGATTCTTTGACAACGACCCTATCTAAAGGATGATCGGACACTTCAGCAGATTCAACTAAAGGACGATAATCGTTTTGTTTGGATTCGGGTTCTACAAATTGCTTTCTTGCTTTCTCTACAGCTTGTATAAACCGGTTTTTGCCAAATGGTTTAAGCAAATAATCAGTAGCATTCTTTTCAAATGCTTTAAGAGCATATTCTTCGTATGCTGTAGTAAATATTATTATTGGTGGATTATCGATTAGCTCCAACATCTCGAAACCTGTCAGTTTTGGCATTTGAATATCCAGAAAAACTAAATCAGGTTTCAAATCATTTATTGCTTTAAGCCCATCAAAGCCATTCTGATATTCTCCTATAATTTCAACATCAGCCTCTTCTGTAAGATATTCACGTACAATCTGAATTGCAAGTTTTTCGTCATCGATTATTATTGTTTTCATAATATTAATTTTGTTGTGGGACTTTCAATTCCACACTAAAGATACCATCTCTTTTTGAATAATTCAACAAATTCTTATCCCCAAAAATAAGACTAAGTCTTTCAGCAGTTGTCGAAAGACCAATACCACTTCCCTTTCGCGAGACACTTTCAGGATCATAATTATTCACAAGCTGTATATTAAGAAACCCCTCCTCAATTTTGGCAGTAAATAATAAATGAACTGTTACAAGACTTTCAGATACTGCATGCTTTATTACATTTTCGAAAAGCGGTTGTAGAATCATTACCGGTAATCTAGTAGTTTTTACATTCTCATCCATTTCAATTTTAACTTCGATTCTATCTCCAAATCTAAGTTTTTCAATTTCGAAATACGTAAATGTATAATGCAACTCATCTTCAAGCGAAATAAAATTGATGTCTTTTTGCTTAAGACTATAGCGAAAATAATCAGACAAATTAACCAACATTTCACGGGCTTTATCAGGGTCTGTTGCAATTAGAGCATTAACCGAATTAATGCTATTAAATAAAAAATGTGGATTAATATATGCCTTGAGAGTATTTAGCTTTGATTCTGTAAGTAAGGTTTTTAGCTTTTCCTCCGATTTTGATTTTTCATTATAATTGTTTAAAAGAATCAACAAGCGATATGACAAGGCGAAAATAGAAAATAGAAACACACCTATGATGAACTGATACAAGTGATGTCTTTGAAACTCAATAGCACCTTCACTCATCTTTACAATAAGATTCTCGACTACAAAATTAAAGCCCATCCAAATAATTACAATGAGTAATCCACTTATAATGAAAACCAAAAATGCTCTTATATTTCTTTCAGTACTAATATTATACTTTACAACATACCATATTCCAAAACCTAATGCTGCAAATGAACCGTTTTGAATAATTGATTGAAGAAACGCTGACAGAAAATCCAGATCAACAATAAGAGTTAATATAAGAATTTGGGAAATAATAATAAGTCCCCAAACAATGGCGTAAATTGCAAAGAACTTTCTGTCGGAAAAAGGGTTTCTCATCTAATCTATTATATTAGTTATGAATTTCACCACCACCAAAAACCGCTTCAGCTTTGATAATTAGTTTTTTTGTTCTATCGATATTTTCAATTTGCACATGTCTACGTTCATCATTAAACCCACCAAACACACCTGTAGTTTCGAGAGTCACATCCCAGTCTTCTGGTAAAAATAATTTCACCCCACCAAATACACACTCTATCTTAAGTATGTTTATCCCATTAGCAAGCTTAGCAGATCTTAAATCAAATTCACCACCACCAAAAACAAAACTTGCTTTGCCGCCTTTAAAATTTTCGCTTTGAATTAATACATTTGCACCGGAAAATACTCTTGAGACATTTATAAATTCATCATTATTTACCTCGTTTGTATTTCCATGGAATTCGCTTCCAGACTTCATCCATTTTTTTCGAGTGTTTGGAAATAATATTCTAACAAATATACCTATAGCTACTAATATTAGAATCGCTGGCCAAATCATACTTGTTACATTTGCCTGCAGAACAAAAATTTCATCTAAAAGAAATAAACTACCAACTGAAATCATAATAAATGCCCCAAACCAATGCTCTCTGAAACCACCTGCCAATAAGAAAAGCCCAAAAGCAATCAATAAAGCTTGCCATGAAAAAATGTATTCAAATAAATCTTTATCAACAATTCCAAGGTTACCTAAAATTAATAATACTCCGGCTGATAAAAGAAATGTGCTCAATACCAACATTTTAGGTTTTGATCTTTCTTTTCTTAATTTTTGATCACGAAAATCTCGGTGTCTCATATTTTCAAATTTTAATTACAAAACAAATATATATTATCTGCCATTGCAAGAAAATGAATTTTCGGTAAACGGACAATTACAAAAGGTAAATGAGGCAAATGTTCAATACACTTTTACGCAATTCAATAATTAAGGCCAACAATCTGTAAAACTCCTAATTAATTCCATTAAGATTTAAAAAGAAATCAGCCTGATAAAACCAAACTGACTTCTTCTTGTGCCCAGAACAGGGATCGAACCTGCACGTCCTTGCGAACACTGGTCCCTGAAACCAGCGCGTCTACCAATTCCGCCATCTGGGCAATGTACACGCAAAAATAGAAATTTTTATTATAATTTCTCTAAATAAAAATAAATAACACAAAAATACATAGATTTATATTTTAATGGTTTTATTATCTTTGACTCAAAATAGAATTGTTTAATCAAATTGTAATGAAGATGAAAAAATATCTAGTTTTATTAATTCTGCCAGTAATCGCACTAACATCATGCAATAATGCAGAGAAAAAAGAAAACAAAATGGAAAAAGAATTTAAAGAATTTGCTGAAAAACACGAAACTCAAATTGCTCCGCTTTATAAAAACCTATGTGATGCATACTTTACAGCATCTATTTCAGGCGAAGAAGCTGACTATAATAAGTCAGCCAAATATGAATTAGAATATACAAAAATTTACACCAACAAAGAAGAATTTGAATTACTAAACAAATTCAAAGAATCATGCGAAATAAAAGACAAAATCCTAGCCCGCGAACTCGATGTTTTATATAACTCATATTTATCAAACCAAGCAGATCCTGCTATTTTGGAAGAAATGATAAATATGGCTAGTGAAATTGACAGACAATTCTCTCTATACAGAGCAAATATCAAAGGAAAATCAATGTCTGACAATGAAATTGAGGAAATTCTATCTAATTCAACAAGTTCAGCTGAAGTTAAAGAAGCATGGATAGAAGTGAAGAAATTAGGTCCTGTTGTTGCTGACGATATCGTCGCACTTGTAAAGAAAAGAAATGAATTGGCAGTATCTTTAGGATTTAATAACTATCACGAAATGAGCTTAAAACTTAGTGATCAAGATCCTGAGGAAATTAGTAAAATTTTTGATGAACTTGATGAACTCACTCGCGGAACATTTGAAGAATTAAAAAGTGAAATAGATACTTATC
>CAZUQY010000343.1:0-3839 GCA_964622935.1 uncultured Bacteroidales bacterium
AAACCCAAGTACAGATCTTAAACTCTTTTTTGCCTACCAATTTACTTTTCATATCTTTACTCTATAAAAGCATGAAGTTATTATGAAGCAATTTTTCATTTTCTTACTTTTCATATTGAGTGTAAATATTTCTGCTCAAGAAATCTCCATATCATCATTTGAGCAGCGCCCAAATGATCTTGATGCAAGAGTTAACTTCTCTGAAAAAGACCAAAATGGCGATATTTGTGCTTTGTTAAAAATTGCTACTGCCGAAACAGATTTTGTTTTCGAAGGCGGTCAACTTGGGATAATGAAAACTGAGGAAAAAACTGGTGATTACTGGGTTTACATTCCTTATAGCTCTAAGCGAATTATAATAAAGCATGACGAAACAAGCTGGAGTTTTGATGTAAATGAAAAGTTTGGGTCATTTACCAACTCTCGTGATGGCAAAACCTACAAAACTGTAAAAATTGGCAATCAAATATGGATGGCAGAAAACTTGAATTATAATACTAGCAGTGGTTCTTGGTGTTATGATAATAGTACTACTAATTGCAATAAATATGGCAGGCTATATAATTGGGAAACTGCAAAAACAGTGTGCCCAAGTGGATGGGAACTGCCATCTAAAAGTGATTTTGAAACACTTTTAAGCAATGTTGGCGGTAGCGGCAGCAATGCCTATAATGCTTTAATCTCTGGAGGAAATAGCGGTTTTTCTGCCCTTTTTGGGGGTTGGCGTTACGACAATGGTAGTTTCAACTACATTGTTGAGCACGGCTACTTTTGGTCTTCCTCGCTTAACGATGATGATTACGCGTGGAACCTAAGCATCAGCTGCATCAGCAAGGATGCAAACATGTATTACGGCAGTCGTAGTGTGGGTTTCTCGGTTCGTTGCCTTCAGGACTAGATTTGGCTATTTTTTCACCCTGGCCAGTCGAATTGGAGCAAACATTTTTAATCACAGACTAAAGCTCGTGGTACTAAACTAAATGTAAAATGGTAATCATTAGCTCTACCACCTAAACAAAGCATATAAATAGAGAAGATTTTTTATTCTTGACTCTGCCGGAATTTGGAATGACAATTTATTTGGGGCATTAAGTGGGTATGATATAAATTATTTTTCTTTTCACTAGCCTAGAAGAGGCTAAATGTTATTAACCCTGGACTTCAGTTCGGGGTAATAAGAAAATATGAAATATCTTTTGGCGTATGTGTTTGCAAAAGCGTAGGTTTGTGTGTAGGAGCAAATACTATGACAAAAGGAGTAAGTATTAACTTATCACCAGAATAATTATCATACAACAATAATTTATATATTACAATGCAAAATATATTCCCGCCGTTTCACGTTAAAATTACAGCTTTGTTTATTTAATACTCTCTAACATGAAACTACGATTCCGTCTGACTGTATTCGCACTACTTTTGTGTTGTATTCCTGCAATTTTATTCGCCAAGAAAAACCCAACAATAAAAATTAGTGCCAATAAAGTGTTTCCTATGGAAATTGGTGATTCTGTTACAATAACTTGGGTGACAAAGAATGTCAAGCACCTGTATTGCAAAGAAATTGGCGAGAAGGAATTGCCTCTTTCAGGCAGCGTTAAAGTTGGTCCAAGGACTAACACAAATTATCTTTTTATTGCCAAAAGAGGTAGAAAAGAAAAAAGAAAAGAGCTACGAGTAATTGTGACATATCCTGTTTTTGATGACGTTAATATTCCGGACGAAATCAGCGACGAAGAAACGCTTTCCATTAATTGGGATATTCTTTATGCTGACTTTATAAAATTTGATGGTTTTGATGATGAATTTCCGGCTAATGGCAAAATCCCATTAAAGATTTCTAATGACACAGTTATTAAAATCATTGCTACAAATAGATTTGGCTATGAAAAGGAATACGCTAAAAAAGTAAAGGTTAAATATGTAGAATTATTTAGTTATCCGCAACGAGTGCCAAAAAATAGTGCAGCAAATATATCATGGAGTTATAAAAATACTGATAGTATCGAATTTGTTGGTTATAATAATGGATTGCCTCCACAAGGGGAATTATATATTCCTATGAAAGAATTTTCAAAATTCAGAGTAAACATATACAGAAAAGACTGTACTTACGAAGTGAAGGATTTTTCGATTCAGGTTTATAATTCAAAGATTAAGTACTTTAACGGAAACAAGTCATTCTTTAAAGGAGATGAGATAATTATTAAATGGGAAGTTGAAGATGCTGATTCGGTAAAACTATCATGTTCTAATAAACCACAAGAGCTTAAAGGCTACTTTAAGTACAAACCCGAAGGTGACGAGTTAATTACTTTGACTACATATTTAAGTGGATTGCAGGACCAACGTTCTTTTCTGACACATATAATAAATCGAAAGTATATTAGCGGCGAAACAGATTACTCAAATCTTAAAAGAAACATTAGGCTGGATTACGAAATTTTTGCCACCGACCTTAGTGAATTTCCGGATATTGTAAAACTTTATGTTTTGGTTGTTGACAGTGCGGGAAACTTTGTTCATGGGTTGGCTCCTCCAATAATTAGCGAAAAAGAGACTAAAAAATACTTTTTAGGTCTTGTTGAGACTTATTATGGTGGGAGAAATAACCCGATTACTGATTTCTCTGTTGAAGAATTTGTTTCTAACGAAGTTGATCCTAAGAACATTTCTATGATACTTGATTACAGTGGCTCGATGCTGGAGCCGATAGGGGCTTTGGAGTATGCAGCAAAATCTTTTATCAATAATAAACATAAGGAGGATTATCTTAATATTATTAAATTTGATGATCATATTGAAAATCTCAACAATCTGACAAAAGAAAATGATGTAATAAATAATCATTACTTTAAGCCGCAAGGGCTAAAGGGTTTTGGCGGTGGCACTGCTCTTTATGCTGCAATAGGAGAAGGTGTTTATAATCTTAAGGATACAGACCGTGCAAAAGAAATAATTGTTTTTACCGATGGATATGAGAACTCATCTTTTTTTGTTGAAGGTGCTAAAGCGGTTTCTGCTTTGCAAATTGCCGAAATGGCAAAGGAATCGGGTATAAAAATAAACTGTATTTCTTTTGGCGATGAAGTTAATAAAAATCTTCTCGAAGTATTGGCTGCTTATACTGGCGGCAAGTATTTTGATGTTCATTCTGATAAAGAAATTACAGGTGTATGGTCGGAACTGCCATATTTAAGTGCGAACTATTATATTGTTTCATTTAAAACACAATCAGTTGATAATCTAAATGGGATTAAACTGACTTATAACAATAATATTGGGCAGAATATTACGACAGGCAAAGATATCTATACTGAGCTACCCGATGATTTGATTGAAACTAAAAGAGACACAACATCATACTGGTATAAATATGATAGTTTGTTTAACAACAAAACACCATTGACTTTACCTCAGGCAATAGGATTTTTTAGTTTTAATGGATCAATATTGATGGAAGATTACGTTAAAAATGTTGATTTACTAGTAGAGACTATGCAAAAAGATTCGAGTTTAGATGTCGTAATTTTTGGGCATACCGATCTTGTGGATACAGACACATATCATCTCGACTTATCTGCACGAAGGTGTATTTGGGTAAAAGACTTTATAATGTCGAAAGGCATAGCCGAAAATCGCATTATAATCATTCCACTTGGCGAAAAACATCCTGTCCACAAAATCGAAGACAAAGCCTGGCAAGCTCAGGAAAATAGAAGGATAGAGGCGCTGTTGGTGAGGTGAGGTATTGACTAAACTGCGTTCTAATGTAGTTTAGATGTTGTGTGTGCCCTGCATGAGCATGCCACACTTGTTACAAGTTATATATAAAATCA
>CAZUQY010000344.1:0-3831 GCA_964622935.1 uncultured Bacteroidales bacterium
AAAATTAAAATAATTTTTTGTTTATAAAAATGATTTTAACTGTCGGAGTTGTAAATTTGAAATAAAAATTAAAAAAAAAACGTTAAAAAGTAAATTTATACTAAATTAGCAAAAAAAAAACAAATGTCTAAGTTAAATACAGAAAATATTATTGAGACCGGAAAAAAAACGATTGAAGCAGAAGCAAAAGCGGTATTAAACCTGATTAATTTTATTGACGAAGATTTTGCGAATGTTGTAAAAGAGGTTTCTGATTCTAAAGGTAGACTTATTGTAACTGGAATCGGAAAGAGTGCTAATATTGCGATGAAAATTGTTGCAAGTTTAAACTCAACTGGAACTCCTGCAATCTTTATGCATGCTGCAGATGCTATACACGGCGACCTTGGCATTATCCAGTCCGATGATATTGTAATGTGTTTATCAAAAAGTGGAAACACTCCTGAAATAAAAGTACTGATACCTCTAATTAGAAATAATGGCAACACTGTAATTGCCATGGTATCTGACACAAACTCATTTCTAGCAAAATCTGCTGATTATGTTTTAAGGGCCAGTGTTGATTCCGAAGCATGCCCAAATAATCTTGCACCAACCTCAAGCACAACAGCGCAGCTAGTTTTAGGAGATGCATTGACAATATCTCTTCTCGAATATCGCGGATTCACATCCGATGATTTTGCAAAATTTCATCCCGGAGGTTCACTTGGCAAGAAATTATATCTAAAAGTTGATGATATCATTAAACTTAACGAAATACCTCAAGTTAAATTAAACGATGACTTAACAACAGTAATAACTGAGATTACAGGAAAAAGACTAGGGGCGACAGCAGTAGTTGATGATGAAAACAATGTTATTGGAATAATCACCGACGGTGATTTAAGGCGTATGCTTGTTAAATTTGGTAATGATATAAGTAGCCTGAATGCAGGCAAAATAATGTCTCCAAATCCAAAAACTATACAGACTGGAGAACTTGCAGTCAATGCATTAAGACTAATACGTCAGAATAATATAACACAAGTTATTATTACAAAAAAAATGAAATATGCAGGCATTGTTCATCTGCATGATTTAATGCGCGAAGGGATTGTTTAATCGCTTGAAAATTGCTTTAACATTTGACGGTATTTTGAGAACACCTTTGCTCTACTAACAAATCCAACATACTTGCCGTTTTCTACTACAGGTAAATTATACTCATCGGATTTCTCAAAAATCGCAGCGACTTCTTTAACATTCATATTCATATCAACAATATTCTTTGGCATATACATAAGATCTCTTATGAACACATTATTATAAAGTTCAGGATTAAAAATCATATGTCTAACATGATCCAAAAAAACCAGACCTTTAAAATTATTTTCTTTATCAATCACAACAAAAACATTACGTGTAGAGTGCTTTATAACTTCTACCAGGTCTCCAAGATTACTGTCTTCACTCAATGCGCGAAAATTCTTTTCAATTAGATTCTCCATACGCAACATCGAAAGCATATTTCTATCTGCATTATGTGTTAATAATTCGCCACGTTTTGCTAATAAGGTTGTGTAAACAGAGTTAGGCATAAATATCCTAACAGTAAAATATGCAATTGCAGAAACAATCATTAGAGGAAAAAATAAATTATAGCCTCCTGTAATTTCGGCGATAAGAAATATTGCAGTCAGTGGAGCATGTATTATCCCTGCCATAAGACCAGTCATACCAACAAGAGCAAAATTTGTTTCTGACACATCAAAACCCAGTGAATTGGCAATTTTCGCAAAGAACAGACCTAAATTTGCACCAATAAACAATGCAGGAGCAAAAATACCTCCTACACCACCGGCATTAAAAGTGGCACCGGTTGCAAAAATCTTCAATAATATTATTAAGCTTAAAATGAAAATTATTCCGAGCCATGAATTCCATCCTGCATAAAGCGTATTCTCGAACAAATATGAAACATCACCTTTTAAAGCCAAGTTTACAGATTCATAACCTTCACCGTATAAACTAGGGAATAAAAATACAAGAATACCCAGTATCATTGAACCAACAATAAACTTTGTCCAAACAGATTTCCATTTTTGAAAAACTTTATTTATCCAAAGATATAATTTTGAAAAATAGACTGAAATCAATCCACATAGTAACCCAAACACAATATAAAAAGGAACATCTTTTAAAACAAACGCATCAGTTTTCTCAACAATATATAAGAAATTCTGTCCTAAAAACAAATAAGAAGTTAAAGCTGCAGATAAAGAAGCTATTAAAAGTGGCAATAAAGAAGCCATTGTAAGATCCAACATTACTACCTCCAGAGTGAAGATTATTGCAGCAATTGGAGCTTTAAAAATTGCAGCTATAGCTCCAGTACAAGCACACCCGATTAGTAAAATCACCTGACGATAACTCAAGTGAAACAATTTACCAATATTACTCCCAATAGCAGCTCCTGTTGCAACAATTGGCCCCTCAAGGCCAACCGAACCTCCAAATCCGACTGTTAAGGTACTACCAATAATTCGTGACCACATATTATGGCGCTCAATTTTGCCCTGATTACGCGAAATATTGAACAAAACCATAGGTATTCCGTGTCCAAGTTTCTTCTTAACCCCAAACTTTACATATAAGACCGTCAATAAAACTCCAAAGGCAGGTAAAACAATAAAAAGATAACTCAAAGAATACTCGTCAATTATATACACAACCATATCACGAACAAAATGCACTGAATTCTTCATAATTACTGCAGCAAGCCCAACAGCAACGCCGACTATAACAGCAAGAATAAGCATAAAATTTTTATCTTTTATATGCTTCATGCGCCAGATTAAGAACCTCTTCAGTAATTGTTTGAAACTCATTTCTATATTTGAAATTTGGAATTGCAAATATGACATTTTTTTCGTTAGCAATAAAATATTTAACACATTGCAAACGATTTATATACCAAAGAATTTGTATATTTGACTAATATAATGTTTTAAAATGAAAAAGTATAATTTAGGTATAGCGTTAAGTGGTGGTGGATCAAGAGGTTTTGCTCATCTTGGAGTATTGGAGGCACTCAATGAAAGAGGGATATATCCGGATGTAGTTTCAGGTACGAGTACAGGTGCTATCGTTGGTGCTCTGTATTCGGCAGGGCTAAAACCACACGATATTTATACAATGATGAAAAAGACAAAATTTACTGATTTCACAAAAATGCATTTGCCAATCGACGGTCTTTTTACATTTGACAATTTAAGAATCAAACTTGAAAAAATAATTAAAGCTAAAACTTTCGAAGATCTGGAACTACCACTTTATATCTGTATTGCAAACTTTAACAATGGAAAAGCAGAGTATGTTCATTCAGGACCATTGCATAGAGTTATTCAGGCATCGTGCGCTATTCCTGTACTAGTCGCACCTGTCAAAATTAATAATACATTCTATGTAGATGGTGGTTTAGTTGACAATTTACCGGTTAAGCCACTTGTAAGAAAATGTGATAATATTATTGGTGTTAATATCTCACCTTACGAAGAAATCACAAAAATTGACAGTTTATTTCAGGTAGCAATAAGGACATTTCAAATAAGTCTCGACAATAATATGAGGTATAATAAAAGCAAATGCAATCTTTATATCGAACCAAAAAATATTGTGAAATACAATATGCTGGAGACAAAACACAGCGAAGAAATTTTTGAGATTGGTTATAATCTAACTAAGAAAATGAATTTAAAAGCGTTAACAGCATAAAACTTTCACAATACCATAAACAAGGGGAGTGTAATCTGAACTCTGTCCTATTATTTAGTTTTACATTTTCAAAAATAA
>CAZUQY010000345.1:0-3830 GCA_964622935.1 uncultured Bacteroidales bacterium
ATGTTAAACCTTATAATTTTTCATTAATATTTTCTACAGCCTTTAATGACTTTGCAATAAAAGCAATAAAGTTTTCTGCCTTAGATTATATTTTAAAACCTTTTGATAAGGAAGAACTAATTGCAGCGGTTGAGAAGGCTATAGCTTTACGTGAAAAAATCAATCTAGAAAGTCAGCTTAAAAACTTCTTTGAGCACTATGATAAAACAAATCAGTCTAAAAAGCTTGTGTTAAAAACTGCTGGCGAATTCAATATTGTCGATGTAACAGATATTGTTTATTGCCAGAGTGATAATTCATATACCACATTTTTCTTCTCAAATTCTGAGGAAATTATTGTTTCAAAGGGAATGAAAGAATATGAAGAATTGCTATCTCAGTATAATTTTTTTCGTCCTCATACATCTTATTTGGTGAATTTAAATTTTGTGAAGAAGCTCGATAAATCTGATGGTGGTTTTCTGATTCTTAAAAATGGAAAAGAGATTCCAGTTTCTCAACGAAAAAAAGCTAGATTAGTTCAGGTCTTAGAAGATATGTAGCTTTTAGTTATTCTACATCTAAGTTGATGAATTTAGTTACATATCTTACAAATAATCAGCTTTATTATCCCTTTCAATATCGGATTCAAACACAAATCATGCATTTTCAAATTTGTGCTGTTTTGTTAAGATTGAGTTTATAACTTTGTAATAAATTTAAATATAGTAATATGAAGAAAAATGTAATTATAATTAGTTTTTTGCTTTTAGTTCCTTTTTTTAGTTTTGGACAAGCATGGGAATGGGTAAACACTGGTGTAAGTGAAGATACAGATAACTCAAAAGAAGTATGTGTTGATTATTCTGGGAATGTTTACGCTATAGGTGAGACATATGGTGATATAAGTTTTGGTTCAGTAAGTTTAACAACTACATCAGAAAAATTGGATTATTTAGTTAAATATAATTCGGATGGTGACGTATTGTGGGCAGTTAAACTATTAGAAAGTGATGATGGGCTTAATGCATTAAGAGGAATAACTACAGATGATGCAGGTAATGTAATAATAGTTGGCTTTTATAGTAATACTGTTTCTTTAGCGGGAGTAGAGTTCGTTTCATTAGGAATGTTTGATACATTTATTGTAAAAATAGATTCAGATGGTGATGTTGTTTGGGCAAAATCTGGAGGAGGAACTCATAATGATGAATTCTATGATGTTGTATGTGATGGCCAAGATTATTATATAGTTGCTGGATTTACAGATCAAGCGATTTTTGGAGGAATAGAATTATTAGCACCAAGTTCAAATTGGAATGATGAAATTGCAATTGTAAAGTACCTAAGCAATGGAGATGTAGATTGGGCAGTAAAAGCTGGTGGATCAAGCTATGATAACCCTACAGGAATTGCATATGATGGATCAAATATTTTTATTACTGGATATTTTTCAAGCTCAGATGCTGCATTTGGTACAGATATCCTAGATTGTGAAGGTATAACAAATGTTTTCTTAGCTCAAATAGATCCTACAAGTGGGACTTTTGATTGGGCAAAAGGATTTGAGACTGGTCATGGTACAGTTGGTGCTTATGAAAAACAAGGTCCTCATATCGAAGTCGATGACAATTCAATTTATATGTCTGGATATTATCGTAATGATTTTATTTTTAGTGAGACTGTTACCTTAAACGAATCAGATGATAACGCTTTTATTGCAAGTTTTTCTAAAACTGGAGACTTAAACTGGGTTAATGAAATTACAACTACAACTGAAGAATGTCCATATCCATTATCTATGTCTTATTCTGATGGTAATGTTTATATAGTAGGTGAATATATGAACAACATTACTTCAAATGATTATGAAATGATTGGCACTCAAGCAGGTGGTATGGCAATATCTTTAAAAAATGCATATATCTTTTCATATGCTGCAAATGGAGACGTAAATTGGGGGAAATCTGTTGATGCATATTTGGATTTAACAGGAGGTACAATGAATATTAGTGGTATTTTTGCCAATGGAGAGGTTGTGTATACTTCTGGATATTTTTCTAAAACTGTTCAAGTAGGTACATTTGAATTGACCTCAACAAATTCTGTTGATCCATTTTTCGGAAAGATAGATATTCTTGGTAGCTCAATAGTTTCTAGTAATACAGGAATTAGTTGCAATGTTTTTCCAAATCCTGGAACTAACAATATTATGATTAATGTTGATGATAGTGTTATTGATTCATATAGCATTTTTGATGTTAGTGGAAAAGAAATTATATCTAAGAGGAGTATTGCCAACAGTTATACTATCAATATCTCAGAACTAGACTCTGGTGTTTACTTTTTGCAGATAAATACAGATAATGGTTTAATTGTTAAGAAATTCATTAAGAAATAAGATTTAAAATGTTGAACTTCACGTGTTTGTTGTTGATAGATAGACTATATTTGTTAAAAAATTAATATATTAACTATGAAAAAGATTTTATGTATTTTGATTGCATCTCTGTTTTTACTTACAATAAACATAGGTGCAAAAGCTCAGTCTTCAGAGCAAAATGTAATTATTGAAGTGTTTACTGGTGCAATATATGGTTATTGTCCAGATGGTGCAGTTTATTTAGAAGAAGTATTGTTGGATAATCCTAATGTTTTTGCAATAAATATTCATAACACTGATGGGATGGAATTTACAGATGGAGAAGCAGTCGATGATTTTTACGTTTCATCATTACCAGTAGCTGTAATCAATAGAGATGGTGCAGCTGTTTCTCGTGGTTCTTGGATGTCAAATACTCAAGATTTGCTTTTAGAAATGTCTGTAGTAGAAGTTTCATTTGATTCTGTTAGACTTAACTCTGGTACTGGACTTTTAGATGTTTACCTTAAGGCGTCGTTTACAGGAGCTGCAGACGGAGATCTTCGTTTTAATTGTGTGTTAGTTGAAGACCATGTTACTGGATCAGGGGAAGATTATGACCAAGAGAATAATTATAACGATGAAGTTGATCATGAGTTTTTTGGTGCGGGGAATCCAATTATAGGTTATAGTCACAGATATGTAGCTAGAGAATTTCTAGGCGGGCCTTGGGGCGAGTTTGAAAGTATTCCAATTATGGTTGTTTCTGGTGATGAAGTGACACACCATTTTAGTACAACAGTGCCTTCAGATTATAATGTTGATGAGTTATCGCTTATTGCAACTGTAAATAGATTTGATGGAGATACAGAGGTAGACCGTAAAATTCTAAATGCTGAGCGATGTGTTGAGTTTTTCCCTCCTTCAGTAGACTTTAATTTAACTGCAAATACTATTTGTAAAGGAGAGACTATAACTTTTACTAATGCAAGTTCAATTGATGCTACTTCATATTATTGGGAATTTGAAGGTGGTGAGCCTGCAACATCAACGCTAGAGAATCCGGGAGAGATAACTTATCCTCATGGTGGCTTTTATCATGCGAAATTAACTGCAACAAACGTAGCTGGTGATAATAATTACTCTGTGATTGTACAAGTTGATTCCGTTAACACAGAAGTAAGTTATGTCGGGAACTCATTAATCGCAACACAAGCTGATGCTAGTTATCAATGGTTTACATGTAATGGTGCAGTAAATCCTATTGATGGAGCTACTTCTCAAGAATTTGGATTTGAAGAAAGTGGATTCTATTCTGTTGAAATTGATAATGGAAGTTGTGTCGATGTGTCAGCATGTTATGCTGTGACATTAGGCTCAGTAGGAGACTTTGGATTGTTAGACTATAATGTTTATCCAAACCCAAGTAGTGGAGATATTAAAATTGAAAGTCAAGAAAAGGGTGATCTAATAATTTCAGATCTAAGAG
>CAZUQY010000346.1:0-3824 GCA_964622935.1 uncultured Bacteroidales bacterium
TTTAAACCCTAATATTGATGCCCCATATGTTGATAAGGGAAATTACTATCTTCTTTCAGGTGATACGATAAAAGCAATCGAAAGCTGGGAAATTGCATTTGAGAAATTTAATGGAAACTTCAATATCGGTATGACCCTATATCAGTATTTCAGCTCAAATGGGAATGTTGAAAAAGCAAATTACTATTATTCAAAGGCTAATGAGTACAGACAGAATCACCCCACACAATAATCAAGATTAATCAAAACTCTTAATTGCGTCATCTTCTGCTTTTCTCATAATAAGTCTTTCCTCATCAGAATGATCGTCTAAGCCAATAAGGTGCAACACACCATGAATAATAACACGCAATAGCTCAGAATCTTTAGTGTTGTATTCTGTAGCGTTTTCTTTGACTCTATCCAAACTAATAAAAATATCTCCTGAAATTAAATTTTCCTCACAATAATTAAAAGTAACAATATCAGTATAAAAATCATGTTCCAGATACTTTGTATTAATCTCCAATAAATAGTCGTCAGAACAAAAAATAAAATTAATATCCCCAGCTATTTTTGAATAAAATTCAACAACTTGGTTGACCCATTTAGCAATTTTTACAGTATCAATATTAGGAAAATCTATTCCTTCGTTGAAAAAATTTACATTCATATTTAATTCGTGCCAAGTTGTTTGAGGTATTCCTTATATTTTGATTTATAATAGCTTTTTAGCTTAACATTTGACATTTGGAGCAGTTCATTAAACCTTATCTCTGTCTCTTTATCCTTAAATGCTTCATCCGGATTGCTTAACTTATAATCTTTGGCTTCGTTTGATTTTCGTTTTTGATCAATTTCACGTTCCTGTTCACTATTCTCAGCCTGAAGCAAACGAGTAAGTATCTGCTCTTGTCTGTCAACTGTCTGCTGGGTAACATTTCCACTAATGATATCGTTGAGATTATCATCCATCATTCTATTGATTTCTTGGAGTATTTTAACCGATTCTGGACTAATCCCACTATTCATCATATCATTGAGCATTTGTTGCATCATTTCCTGTTGCATGAGCATTTTTGCTAGCTGTTCGCTATTCTGACCACCAGGTATTTTACCTCCAGATTTCATCTGATTTATCATCTGCTGCATCTGCTGTTTCATTCCTTGCTGAATGTCTCTCATTTGTCCCATTGGCTTTCCCTTACCCGGGTTCTTACAATTATTACACTGTCCTTCTCCACTCATCTGCATTGACATCTGTTGTTGCATTTGCTCCATCATCTCCATCAACAATAGAGCAAGATTGTTTGCTGATGTCATTACAAGCTGCTGAGACGACTCAACCAAATAGCGACGATTCTCACCTATTTCATTCATTACAATATTCAAATTCTTATAAATTTGACTAATCTCCTTAGAAACTAAAGGGCCTAATTCGGGAATTCGTCCTGCCATAGCATTTAATGAATCCCTTATTATATCAAAATTATTTTGTGCATTTTTCTGTTTCCTAATATACTCTTTATAGCGTGGATCACGAATGTTCAATGATTTTTGCTGAGTAAGAATCTCTTCCTGATCAAAGGAAAAAGTTATTAAGTTCTCCAGCACTTGTTGAATATCTTCCATATTTTCCTGCATTTGCTCAGCAGACTGACCATCCATCATAGATTGCATTTGCTCACTCATCTCCTGCATCTTTTGAGAGCTTTGTTGCTGCGATTTAGATGCTTTACTGTTTTTCTTTTCACCCAACTCCTGCTTTGACTGTTCCATCATCTCAGAGATCTCTTGCATTTCCTCCTGAAAATCATCAAGATCCATTGGCTCCTCCATCTCAGAATTTTTTTGCAAAGTCTCTTCATAATCTTTCTTTATTTCTTCAAATTCTTTTTGATGTTCTGCTTGTTTCTGTTCAAGTTCGTTCTGAGATAATTCTTTATCTTTTGTTTGTTCGGACAACTCTTCATGTTCTTCTGCCAGATCATTAAGTTTTTTAACGGTATTCTCAAGTCTCTCCTCAACTTCAGCTTTTTTCAAAAGCTCTAAAGTATTATCCATCTGCTCCTCCATTTCCTCAAACGAAAATTTCATATCATCAGCTATCTTAAAAAACTCATCTTTATCAAACTCTTCCATAAGTTTCTGCAATTCCTCCATAAGCTTCATCATCTCCTCATCCATCATACTCTCCATAAGTTGATTAATCTCTTCCTGTTTTTTTACAAGCTCTTCGTTTTTACTAAATTGTTGCTTATATTCTTGAAGTTTTGATTGTTCTTTTGATATTTCATTCATCAGATTCTCAAGTTTAGCCTGATCATTCATGATTTGCTGCATCATCTGATTTCTCTCATAACTTGTCATTTGCTCATTGATGAGTTTCCTTTGAAGATCTTCGATGTCTTGTCTTATTTGAGAGCTCACTTCTTTTGCCTGATCAATTTTTTCCTCAGTGTCCTTATTAGTTTCACTGCTCATATTCTGTAAGTCATCAATACTTGGAATAATAAATTGCATTTCGCGAGTTCTTGACCTTTTAGAACCATTTACCCCATCATTATCAGCTACTTCGAAATAATAGCTTATGTGTTCACCATCAATTTCTAACGAGGCAAAATCAAAAGCAAAGTAAAAATCCTGCGAACTTATGTTTTTTGAAAATGGTATTGATATTCGGACAAGACTGTCACTCTTTTCTCCTGGCTTACAAATAAAAGTCAGATTTGTAAATCCATAATCATCATCAATAAACCCATTATAATAAACTATAGATAACTGAGCAGAATCCACAACTTCTCTAACACGAATTGTTGGGTACAAATCAGGTATAACGTTGATCTCATAATTAATCCCAATACTTTCATCAAAAAACTCATTACCAACGATTATAGTATATTTAGAAGAATTCATGACTTTTCGTTTGAGTTTAAATTCTTTTTCATTTTTAACAGCAGGAATTTTTAAGCTGTCAAAAACAACAGTAAGCTCATCCAAATTAAGTGTATTAAAAGTCCAGTGGACCACTGAGCCAACAGGAATATTAAGATCTCCAGACCCTGTATATATTTTATCCTCTACACCGGTATAATCTGGTGCATCAACAAAAACATCAAAATCTATTATAGTTGGTGCAGGAAGAACTTTGATTTTATAATCAGACGAATTAATCCCAGCAGCATTAAAATTAAAACTTATATCATTATTAAGACTTTTAAACTGATATTGAAATACACCAGGAGACTTTTTCTCCATATAATAGTCACTACCTCCGTAATTAAGTAAAACCTGATCAGGGGAATATGTCCCTGCAGCTTTAACTTCGAGAACAAAATCACTACCTTTTTTCGCGACTAATGAATCGTTTAATATTGTAAAACTAAACGGAGCCGGTGTTTCATAATGCTTTGTAAAATTTATAATCCGTTCGGTTGCCTCCGAAAAAAAGCTAGGCCAAACAAGAAGAGATACAAACACTACAAATACTAAGGGCGCAAGGAATCGCAGATATTTAAAATTATGTTTAAGATTTATTGCTGTCAAAAATTGAACAGGACTAAGCTTAGTTATTCTCTGGTCTATGCTGGCTAGTATAATGTCTCTGGACTCTGGATCAGACTCTGCTAATTCCCTAAGCTCTAAGGTGTTTTGAAGTTTATCGGCCACTTCTGGAAAGTGCCTACCCAAAATCCTGCTAGCTTGACGATGATTTAATGTTTTTCCAATTTTAAAAAGATTTAGAACTGGAAACAATAACATCCTCACAAAAATTGTGATATATAGCAAGCCAGTTGTGAAAAACAAAATCGTTCTTAAAATAGTACTAAAATGTCCAAATTACT
>CAZUQY010000347.1:0-3805 GCA_964622935.1 uncultured Bacteroidales bacterium
TACAATATGGATTCTCAACAGTTAAAGTAATTGTCTGGGGACCACTGTTATCAAAAATAATACTTCCTGGATTTTCAGCATAAGAACTACCAGGAGATGCATTTGGACCAAAATCCCAAGTATATGAAAACAAATCTCCTGTGCTTCCAGTATTTGTAAAATCGACACCAGTACCAATACATACATTATCAATAAATGTAAAAGTTGCTACTGGAATTTCTAATACTTGAATATCAGCTTCAAATGTTTGCTGACATCCTGTTCCTGAGTCTGTTACGATTAAAGTGACAATTTTTGAGCCTGATGATGCAAACGTAATTCCTGACGGATTCTCATCAGTACTTGTTGCCGGAACACCATCGGGATCGAAAGTCCAATCAAAAGTAACTCCTGCGCTAGTTCCTGTATTAGTAAAATTAAAACTCTGATTTGAGCAACCAGAACCACTATGTGCAAATGATGCAATAGGGCTTATTGCAATATTAATAGTATCATAGAATATAGTAGTACAATTATCATAATGTACGATATGTTGCACTGGTTTTAATCCTGGAGTACTAAAAGTAACTAGAGGATTTTCTGCATATGATTCTACAGGATCAGCATCGGATGTAAAAATCCATTCATGTGTAAATTCAGAACCGGTAGAGCCTGTGTTTGTAAACTGTACTGTACTTTCCTGACATATATCGTTTGGAAAAGTAAAATCTGCATCTGGTTTATCATATACATTAACATATTGTGTAACAATTGATGAATCCATTCCACAGTTAATGACTATTTTAAGATCGACCTGATATAAACCAGGAGCTGACCAGCTAATACTAGGGTCCTGTTCAATTGATGTTGCCTCAGAAGCTGGACCATAAAAAGCCCATTCATAAGTTACACCTGAACCACTTGGTCCAGCATTGATAAACTGAATATCTTCATCAACACAACCTGGTGCGTCATGCACAAAGTCTGCAACCAATGTATCTACTACAGCACCAAAACTATTAGCCTCAAGAAAAACAGCAGAATCATAAGCACTATCTCCTGCATCTGCAATAACCAGTTTAATGTGATATACTTCGCAGGGCACAACAACAGCAACTGCTGTAAATATTTGAGTTAAACCATCATACTCTACATTAAATCCACCAGTATTATCAATAAAATAACCTGAATTTGAACCTTCCTCAGAACATGTACTGTTTGAGTCACCATTATTTACTGTTGCAATTGCAACCTCCGTTGATGTTCCAGGAACCAATGCAATATTATAATTGGTGTAATTACCTCCTAAAGGATTAGTACCTGTTAATAAAAATGCAAAAGCATCATTAAAATCGCAAACGTATTCGCGATATTCTTCTGATGCAAAAATGTAATTAAACATAACAGTATCACCAGGTGATTTAAAATCAAATTCTATAACGGCAGCATCATTGGTCCCAATCCCAATAATATTTTCAATATCTGTATCTCCTGGTTCTCCATTATCGGAAGTCATTCCTCCTGAAGAATTAGCGCCTGAAGCATCAAAAATATTACCAGTTGATATTATTACTCCGCTTGACATAGGAATCTCTGGAATCCCAGAACCTGTATCAAACTCCCCTATTGCCTGATTTACTCCAGTAGAAGTAATATTAGATACTTGCACACCATCACCTAGCAGGATTTGTTGTACTAGTTCTACATCGGTTAGGATATCCTGAATAATCAGCTGAGCCTTTGAGGTTAAGCTAAAGGTAATCATCAGAAATAAGGTTAATATTATATATTTTAAATTGCTCATAAGCGATCTTATTAAAATAATTTACGGATATTATCTGAAGAGTTAAAGTAATATCCCAAACTTATTTCATGTGTATTTGCTCCAGTTGCGAGGTTACTAATTCCTGAACTCGGGAGATCATAACTATATCCTACATAATAATTTGTGTACTGAAACCCTAAAAGGATTGCAACAGCATTGTGAGCTCTGTACCATGTTCCAATTCTTAGCAAATATTCGTCAGTAATATTATAGTCAACATATAAACCTGTTGCAAGCTCATAAACGCCATTCTGTGAGTTCGCTATGATATTAGGCATAAAACTAACCTGGCTTCCTTCTGGCATTATTTTAATACCTGCTTGAGTTGATAATTTTGTAAACAAAGAACCATCCTCCTCTAAGAAACTCTCATTTGGAGAAGTAAGGTGGAATGCAGAAAATCCAGCAAAAGCATGGATATTAGCTCCTTCTGGCTTATAGTACCATAATAAACCTAATCCTGCATCAGCAAAAGTGCTTTTTTCAAACATTACAGTTTCGTTACTTGGCATATCAGCAGTATACGAACCTACCACATACTGGTCATCGAATGTTAGTCCTTGAGTATCTAAAGACTTTTGATTAAATCCTCCATATATTGAAGCACTAAAAAAATGGCCATTGTCATTAAGTTTCAAATTATAACTAAGCGCTACTAAAACTTCCATTTGTTTAAATGCTCCTGCCTTGTCACTCATTACAAACATACCAGCACTTAATGCATTATCTCCCTCTTCATAAACAGGCATGTAGTATGTTAACGAGGCTGTCTTAAAGCCATTATCGATACCTGCCCATTGAGACCTATAATTAAGTTTTGCATTAATACTGTTATCAGTCCCCATAATTGCAGGGTTTAATTTCAACGGAGCAGAATAAGGCTGAGAAAAACGTACGTCTTGTGCAAGGATTGACCAGCTAATGAGTAATCCTATTGATATAATAATTATTTTTTTCATAATTCTTCTTTTTTTAAATTTGTAAATGCTTATCTAATTAAATTTATCATACCCGATAAATTGAACACTTCTCCATCGCTGTATTCTCCTCTGGTTTGGTATACATAGGCGCCAGTTGGAACTTTTTTACCTGTGCCTTGTATAGTTCCATCCCAACCGTCGTAAGGATTGGTAGAGTGATAAATTAAATCTCCGTTTCTATTAAAAACATTTAGCTCAAAACTAACTGTCCCTTTACCTCTGATGTAAAAAATATCGTTTTTACCATCATCATTCGGTGTAAAAGCATTTGGAACGTATATTCCAGGAGTATTTACGATAACTGTCACCTGATCAGAATTAGTACAACCGTAAATATCTGTTCCAATAACAGTATAAATAGTTGTAGTGTCAGGATTTGCCATTGGGTTATATACCCATGAATTATCTAAACTTCCTTCTGGACTCCATTCAAATTGTATTCCCCCTCTTGCAAGTAGATCAACATATTGTCCCTGAGCAATCTCGATAGAATCTTCATTTTGTATTCCAGTTGCTTGAACATTAGGAAGTGCATGAATTGTAACCATGACATGATCAGTAATTATATCACAATTTGGAAAATATGTATTGAGAGTGTAAACCATTGAAGATTCTGGCCTAACATAAGGATTTGGAATTCCTGCAAATTCAACAATTGTATCATGTGACCAGAAATACATCTGACCCTCAATCAATCCACCTCCTATTTGAACACTGTCACCATGACACATTGCATAATCCGGTCCAGCATTTGCTATTGCAGATGGAAGCATAGTAACAACAATGGTATCCATTGAAATACAACGAGTAATAGTATCTGTAATACTCAGAATATAATTACTAATTTGTGCAACAGGACTAGCAATTGGCTGAGGAACTGTATCAAAATCAAGTGTTGATGAAGGGAACCATTGGTAAGTAATATCTTCAACTTCTGGACTTCCTAATAAAAGACTTGAATTTGCACAAATTATAGTATCAACTCCTGCACTTATTTCAGGATATTCGTATATTTCAATAT